>JBJERI010000270.1:0-25393 GCA_051882195.1 Ruminiclostridium sp.
GTGAAAAATTGACCCCATATTCCGTGTGGAATATGGGGTTTTTGGACAGACTGAAATCTCCGCCGTTTTTGACGGCGGAGATTGAAAATTTATACTTATTTTTTAAGGTATCTTAACACAAGGAAGTTAAGCTGTTCGGGCTTGATGCTTTTGTCTGCAATATCTGCAGCGCCCACTTCCTTTTTGTCAACGTTCAGATTGGAGTCGCCGCTGATGATTATTACGGGAATCTGAGGGCATTTTTCCTTTATGGCGGCAATGGTGTTTTTGCCGCTCATTTCGGGCAGATGCCAGTCTAAAATAATCAGGTCGGGAGTGTGATTTTCAAGATAGCGCAGGGCAATAGCGCCCGATTTTGCACAGGAAACGCTGTAATTGTCACTCAGCGCCTCGCTGTAATATTTCAGGGTAGAAACAGTATCGTCGATTGCAAGAACAACAGGCTTACTCATAAACGTCCTCCACGTCTTCGGGCTCGGAATAATTCATTGCGGGGACTTCCTCGCTTACCGCAGGATTGGACTGGGGCTTGCCCTCGATGATTTTGTTGATGTCGCCTGCGTCCGCCTTTGTCCAGCCGCCTGTTTTACCCTTTATTTCGCTGACGGCGCGGTCAAATTCCTCCGCATAATTTTTTAGTACGCTTGCCTGTATTCTGTCGGTGCTGTCGCTGCTGTCCTTAAGCTCGTTATATACGTCCTCGTCAAATTCGTAGAAAACTCTGATAACAGAGGGATTGTCGTTTTCAACCAGCACTCTGTAAATATGGTTTTCCATTGCGCCGAAGCCTGTTTTCACGCCGCCGAAAATCACGCATTCGCTTTTTCCCGAGCGGATTCTTGAATATGCTTCAATGACCACAAACTGCTGATTTTTTTGCATCGTGCTTTGCATTGCGTCAGCCGCCTGCTCCGCAAAAGCCTGTTCGCTGCTCTTTATCAGTTTTCCGTTGATAAGCAGACAGCTGAGAAAGCCCAGTGCAATGGCAACTACCGTTATGGCGATAATCAGTATAATCCGCGGCATTTCACGCTCTTCACGGTGAATTATTTCCGCAGGCTGATCGTCAAAATCCGGCGGCACTATTTCGTTTGCCATTTCCTCTGCAATGTCGCTGGTTGAAGCGGCAAAGTTTACAAGGCTGTCGAAATTCTTTTCATCGTCAATATCGGAAATAAGCTCTTCCGAGGGGTGAAAGGGTCCGTCTTCGGCAGCGTCGGAAGTTTCGCTGGCTTTCGGCGTTTCGGCTTCGCCGCCGGGAATTGCCGTAATATCAACGGCTCCGCCTGCCATAAGCTGGTTTATCTGTTCCTGGGACAGCTGTCCGCCGCTTTTGGGGCTCTCTGCTTCATAGCCGCAGGAAGGGCATTTCTCTGCGCCCTCGGGCATATCTGCGCCGCACTTGGGGCATTTTAAGCCTGCCATATATGTAATCCTCCGTCAGGGTTATTATAATAGTATATTCGGGTGTTCATAACAATTAACTTAATAATAGCATTTTTTTATGGCTATGTCAAATAAAAATCAACAAAAATTGTTACAAATTATTGCAGTTTATAATCAGAAAGGGTCGGATTTGTTCCGAAATTTACCTGTTTACACAGATTATTTTGTGAAGTTCTACAAAATAGTATAGATTTTATATATCACACATATAATAAATTATATAGTCGAACAAAGGGTTATTTTGTTGACATTACACAATTGATATGATATAATTTTATATTGTGAAAGTGTGTTCTTTCACATAAAAAGAGAAATAAGAAAACGGAGGACAAAATGAAGACATTACGCAAAACACTTGCGGCAGTTCTTGCTATTGCAATTTGCGGTTCAATGCTTACAGCCTGCGGCGGAAACAGCGCCGAAACAACTGCAAACACTGAAGCAACTACGGCCGGCACAACTACTGCAGACGGAACAACTTCTGCAGAAAGCACAGACGCAGCAGACAACACAGCGTCAGACAACACAACTCCCCTTGTAATCGCGTCGGAGGATTTCAGCCAGAAGTTCAACGCTATCCTTGCTGAATCTGTTCCCGACCAGAACGTTGGAAGCCTTGTAAACCCAAGCCTTATGACAAACGACCGTTCCGGCGGTATCATCTACAACGCAATCGAGGGTGAAACACATTCTTACAACGGCACAGACTACACATATTACGGTGTGGCTGACATTTCCGTTACACAGGACAAGGAAGCAAATACAACAGTTTATAACATCAAGATCCGTGACGACATCAAGTTCAGCGACGGCGAAACAATGGATATTGACGATGTTATTTTCACATACTACACACTGGCTGACCCAACATATTCGGGCGGTCTTACCTTCAACTCAATGCCTGTTATCGGTCTGAAGAACTATCGTGCAAACAGCTCTATTGTTGAGGGTCTGACAGACGAGGAAATCGCAGCTGCTTACGAGGTTGACGAGGTTAAGCAGAACATTTCCGACAACATTATCCGTCCTGTTCTTGAAAGCGAATATGAATGGGTAGGCACACTTTACGGCGACGATAACTATGCCGCTTACACAGAAGCATTCCCTGTTCAGAAGGACCTTTTCGTAGCATTCTACGGACTTGACGAAGCATACAGCACAGAGGGCGTTGAGGACTCACAGGTAGTTGAGGACATTATCGCTCAGTACGGCGCTGACTATGCAACGCTTGGCGCTGCTTATGCAGGGGACGAGGCTTACTTTGCAGGTCAGGCTGAGGAATATGCAATCGCTTACCTTGCTTCACAGGACAGCACAGCTTCCGAAGTAAACAGTATTGCAGGTATCAACAGAATCAACGATTACGAAGTTGAGGTTACAACAAAGGGCTATGACGCTGCCGCTATTTACCAGATTGCAGGTATCAACGTTATGCCGCTCCACTACTATGGCGACGAGTCCAAGTACGACTACGAAAACAACAAGTTCGGCTTTGAAAGAGGCGACCTTTCTATCCTCGAATCAAAGGTATCAAGCCCAATGGGTTACGGTCCTTACAAGTTCGACAGATTTGAAAACAAGATCGTTTATATGGAAGCCAACGAAAACTACTACTTAGGCGAACCAAAAATCAAGTATCTCCAGTTCAAGACAACAACACAGTCTGAAAGCACATCTGCCGTACAGACAGGAGCAGTTGACGTTTCCAACCCTGCTGCTTCCAAGGAAGCTTACGAAGAAATCCGCAGCTACAACAGCAACGGCGAGCTTACAGGCGACACAATTTCCCACTTCGCAACAGACTATCTTGGATATGGTTATATCGGTATCAACGCTAACACAATCAAGGTTGGCGAGGACGCATCCTCCGAAGAGAGCAAGGCACTGAGAAAGGCTCTTGCAACAATTCTTGCAGTTTACCGTGACCTTACTGTTGACTCTTACTTCGGCGACACAGCAACAGTTATCAACTATCCTATTTCCAACACGTCATGGGCAGCTCCTCAGAAGACAGACGAGGGCTATGCAGTAGCTTACTCAAAGGGTGTTGACGGCGCAGACCTTTACACATCCGATATGTCCGCTGATGACAAGTATGCGGCAGCTCTTGCAGCTACAATCGAATACTTCAAGGCAGCAGGCTTCACCTTTGACGAAGCAGAGGGCAAGTTCACAGCTGCTCCCGAGGGCGCTAAACTTGAATACGAGCTCATCATTCCAGGCAACGGCGACGGCAACCACCCGTCCTTCGCCCTTGCAACAGCAGCTAAGGAACAGCTTGCAAGCATCGGTATCACATTAACAATCACTGACCCTGCAGACAGCAACCAGATGTGGGATAAGCTTAACGCAGGCACAGCTGAAATGTGGTGTGCAGCTTGGTCCGCAACAATCGACCCCGATATGTATCAGGTTTACCACAGCAATAACATTGTGGGCAACGTAGGCGGTACAGGCAGCAACTACTACGGTATTGCAGACTCAAAGCTTGATGAAGATATTATGGAAGCAAGAACAAGCGACGACCAGGAATACAGAAAGGCAATCTACAAGGAGTGCCTTGACATTATTATTGACTGGGCAGTTGAAATCCCGATTTATCAGCGTCAGGACTGCACAATCGTAAGCACAGAACGTGTAAATATGGATACGGTTGTAAAGGATATGACAACATACTACGGCTTCATGGCTGAAATTGAAAAACTTGAAATGAACTGATGAAATAACGTAAAAGCCCATCAGTATAAATCTGGTGGGCTTTTTATGTTTATTAACGAAAGACAGCATAAGCCTTTACGCTGTTTTTCGCTTATGAACAGGGTTGTTCATTAAAAAAGTAACAGGAAGGAATGGTTAATCAAATGCGGAATTTCATTATTAAAAGAATAATGATAAGCGTAGTAATCCTATTTTTTGTGGCATTTATCGTCTATACTATTATCAGATGTATGCCCACCTCGTACATTGAAAATCTCGCTATGCAGAAGGCTCAGCTTCCAGGAGGAAAATCCTACGGCGAATGGCTGGAGCAGCTTACTGCAATTTACGGTCTTGACAAGAGCATTCCCGAAGGCTTTTTCGGCTGGCTGGGCAACGCTTTAAGAGGCGATTTCGGCGATTCTTGGCAGTTCAACGTTCCCGTTATTGAAAAGTTCAACGAGGTAATATGGGATTCCTTTACACTTGCGTCAATCAGCTTTGTGCTTGAGCTTGTAATTGCAATTCCTCTCGGAATACTTTCCGCAAGAAAGCAGTACAGCAAAACCGATTACGCAGTTACCGTATTTGCACTTATCGGAATTTCGCTTCCTACCTTTTTCTTTGCAACAATCTTAAAGTATGTTTTCTCGGTTCAGCTGGGCTGGTTCGACCTTTACGGAAAGGTTGGCAGATATTACGACCAGCTTGACGCTTTCGGACAGTTTATGGACATTGCCGCTCACTATGTTCTTCCAATTGTAACTATCGTAATCGTAAGCATAGGAAGTCTTATGCGCTACACAAGAACTAATATGCTTGAGGTACTTAACTCCGACTATATCAGAACGGCAAGAGCAAAGGGACTTTCCGAAAACAGAGTTGTAAACTATCACGCTTTCAGAAACACCCTTATTCCTATTGTTACAATTATCGGCGGCACACTGCCGGGTCTTTTCGCAGGCGCAATGATTACCGAAACCCTGTTCCAGATTCCCGGAATAGGCTACACCTCGTATCTTGCAATGACCAACGGCGATATTCCGTTCTCAATGTTCTTCCTTGTATTCCAGGCGGTGCTTACGCTGCTTGGAACATTGCTTGCGGATATTCTCTATGCGGTTGTTGACCCAAGAGTAAGACTTAATTAAGGAGGTGCGGGATGAAAAAGGAAAACAACCAGAGTGTTGAAAAAGAGGAAAAGCTGGCCCTTGACGATGAGCGCAGAGTAAAGGTCTTATCTCCCACAATGCTTGTTATGAAGCGCTTTTTCAGAAACAAGCTTGCAATTGCGGGACTTATTATAATTGTTGCAATGTTCCTGTTCTCATTTGTAGGCGGATTTTTTGCCCCCTACGGAGAAAGCCAGGTATTTACGGGCTATGAGGAAGTAATGAAGGAATATGCGAATGCAACCGTAAACAACAGCTTCCGTTATTCCTATGCGGAAAATGTGGATTTATCCGCAGCTGCAAAGGGCAAAATCACCTCCGCAGTTACAAAGGGACTTGATACAGCCGAGGTAAACGGCACATTATATACAATCACCAACGTAAGCGACAGCATGAAGCTTATCTCAATACAGAATAATTGTGCAAGAGTAACTGCATTAAAGGGAATTTACTCCTTTGCCTACGAGGAAGGGGCAGCCCTTTCGGAAAGTTCGGAAAATCTCATAATTGAGGCAATCAAATCCGAAGAAGCTTCGGTTGAAATTGACGGACTTAGCTATCTGATAACTCGTGACGGTAAATATTACAATGTAGCCATTGCACAGGACATTGCCATTGCCTCGAAAATGGTTTACAATATGTACAACAGCGCCGACAAGGCTTCCTTTGATTTTAAGAGAGAGGCTGAAACCGCACTTGCAAACGGTGAAAAGACTTTTACAGCCGACGGCGTTGAATACGCTCTTGAAAATGTGGAGGGCGAAAACGTTGTAACCCTTAACGGACAGCCCTACGCAAATATCACAAACCTTATTGTTCAGCCTGTTTCAAACGATATTTTCCTTACCGTTGACTACAAGCTTGCGGTACAGGAGGCAATTGACGAGGGCAAAAAGGAATTTACTCTTACGGACGCTGAGGGCAATGATGTTACCTATGAAATAAGCGGCGTAAACGGCGATTACAAAATCAAGGCGGCAACACGCACTCAGCTTATCAAGATTTACGAGGAGCCATCCTCCGAACACTGGCTTGGCACGGACGCAAACGGTATGGATATTTTCACCCGTCTTATGTACGGCGGACGTATTTCGCTGATGATAGGCTTTGTTGTCGTTATCATTGAAATTGTTCTCGGCGTAATTCTTGGCGGTATTGCAGGATATTTCGGCGGCTGGGTGGATAACCTTATAATGCGTATAGTTGATATTTTCAACTGTATTCCGTCGCTGCCACTTTATATCATCATCGGTTCAATTATGGACGCAATGAAGATTGAGCCTACAGTAAGAATTTACTACCTTATGCTTATTCTCGGTCTGCTTAGCTGGCCGGGCATTGCAAGACTTGTAAGAGGTCAGATTTTGTCCCTCAGAGAACAGGAATTTATGACGGCTGCCGAGGCAACGGGCATTTCCGTTTCCCGCAGAATTTTCCGTCACCTTATACCAAACGTAATCCCACAGCTTATAGTTATGGCGACAATGGGACTTGGCTCAATCATTATCACCGAGTCAACCCTTTCGTTCTTAGGCCTTGGCGTTAAGTACCCCTACGCTTCATGGGGCAACATCGTAAACGCCGTTACAAACCTGAGAGTAATGACAAACTACTGGTTTGTATGGATTCCTGCGGGCTTCCTTATTCTTATTACCGTACTTGGATTTAACTTTATCGGCGACGGTCTGCGTGACGCATTCGACCCGAAGATGAAGCGTTAAGGAGGAATTGAGATGGCAGGAAATAAAAAAGCAAATTATATCTCCCGCAAGGAGTCAAGCAGAATATCAAGAGAAAACCGCAAAATAACTGCGGAATTTGAAAAGCAGCGCAAGCGCAAAAATGTTCCTAAGGAAGAATATGCGGCGGTTATGAAAAACCCCGAAAACGTTGTTGAATTTGACAATCTGCACACCTATTTCTTTACGGATATAGGCACTGTAAAGGCGGTTGACGGCGTTTCCTTTGACGTACCTCAGGGAAAAACAGTGGGTATCGTTGGAGAATCGGGCTGCGGAAAGTCAATCACAAGCCTTTCCCTTATGCAGCTTGTGGCAAGACCAACAGGTCAGATTGTTGAGGGCGCAATACGCTTTGCCAGCGACGACGGCGTTATTGACGTTGCAAAAACTCCTGTTGCGGAAATGCAGAAAATCAGAGGCAACCAGATCTCTATGATTTTCCAGGAGCCAATGACAAGCCTTAACCCTGTTTTCCGTATCGGTCAGCAGGTTGACGAGGTAATTGAAATTCACGCAAAATCCCTTGCCAAGAGAGGCATTATGCCCGAGCTTGGGGGAGATATGAGCAAGAAAACCTTTCACGAGCTGGTAAAAAGCCGTACAATAGAAATGCTGAAAATGGTTGGCATTGCCAACAGCGAGGGCGTTTATTCAATGTATCCTCACGAGCTTTCTGGCGGTATGCGCCAGCGTGTTATGATAGCGATGGCGCTTGCCTGCAGCCCCAAGCTGATTATTGCGGACGAGCCAACAACGGCTCTTGACGTAACAATTCAGGCGCAGATTCTTGATTTGCTCAGAGGGCTTAAGGACAAGATCAACTCCTCAATTATGCTTATCACTCACGACCTTGGCGTTATTGCGGAAATGGCGGATTATGTTGTGGTAATGTACGCAGGAAAAATTGTTGAAAAGGGTACTGTGGACGAAATTTTCGAGCATCCAAGCCACCCATACACCATAGGACTTATGAACAGCAAGCCTGTTGTAAACAAGCCTGTGGAGCGGCTTTACAACATTCCCGGCAAGGTGCCTAACCCGATTGCAATGCCGAATTATTGCTACTTCAAGGACAGATGCGAAATGTGCGTGGAAAAATGCAGCGGCGAATATCCCCACGAAATTCATCTGTCAGAGACTCATGTTGTAACCTGTTACAGATATGAGGATTTCACAAAGAAAGCAGGTGACGACAATGGCTAAGGCAACTCTTGAGCTTGGCAATTACGAAAAGCTTGTTCACAAGGACGAAAATATACTTGAGGTTCATCACCTCAAAAAGTACTTCCCAATAAAATCGGGCTTTATGCAGCGGGTAACGGGCTATGTAAAGGCGGTTGACGATATTACCTTCAGCATTAAGCGGGGTATGACAATGGGTCTTGTAGGCGAATCGGGCTGCGGCAAATCAACGGCAGGCAGAACAATACTCCGTCTTACCGAAAAAACAGACGGCGAGGTTTATTTCAACGGCAGGGATATTTATTCCATTCCCAAGGCTGATATGCGCCACGAAATCCGTCCCAAAATGCAGATTATTTTCCAAGACCCCTATTCAAGCCTTTCCCCAAGACTTCCCGTAGGCGAAATTATCGGCGAGGCTGTAAAGCAGCACAACATTGTTCCCAAAGAGGAATACGAGGATTATATCGACAAAATAATGGAGGAATGCGGACTTCAGCCATTCCACAAGGACAGATATCCCCACGAGTTTTCGGGCGGTCAGCGCCAGCGTATCTGCATTGCAAGAGCCCTCGCCCTTAACCCCGAATTTGTAATCTGCGACGAGCCTGTTTCAGCTCTTGACGTATCAATTCAGGCGCAGGTAATCAACCTGCTTAAGGACTCTCAGCGTGAGCACAACCTTACCTACCTGTTTATTTCCCACGATTTATCGGTAGTTGAGCATATTTCGGACGTAATCGGCGTAATGTATCTGGGCAGCCTTGTTGAGTACGGCTCGAAGAAGGACATTTTCAAGAACCCTCTTCACCCCTACACAAAGGCTTTGTTCAGCGCAATTCCAATTCCCGACCCCAAAGCCAAGATGAACAGAATCATTCTTGAGGGAAGTATTCCGTCCCCCGCAAATCCGCCAAAGGGCTGCAAGTTCCACACCCGCTGTCAGTACTGCACCAAGAGATGCCAGGAGGAAGCGCCCGTTCCGAGAGAGGTTGAGCCGGGTCATACTGTGGTTTGTCATCTCTATGACGATGTGAAAAATGCAGAAGAAAAATAAGAAAAAATACGAGGACGATGACGGCAGAACAATTGCCAATATGAATGTTGAGGGAATGCCTTGGTACAATCCCAACGTGCCCAGAAACACCGAGGAGGGCGGGGAAAATCCTCCCCCGATTTCCAAAAAAGAAACGGCAGGCTGGGTCATAAACGGTATTCTTGCGGCATTGCTTATCGGCCTGCTTTTCGTGGGAATGGCGTGGCTGTTTATAATGTTCTGCACAAATATATGGCTTAAGTAAGAAAGGCATAATTATGAAATTTTCCGAAATGAAATATGAAAAGCCTGATTTTGAAAAGCTTGCTGAACAGGCTGAACAAATCAGGAAAAACATAGAAAACGCTTCCTCCTTTGAGGAGGCTGACAAGGCTTTTATTGATTATGACAACTTTACAAGAAAGGTTGCAACGCTGTTCAGCCTTTCCTATATCCGTCATACCATTGACACAAACGATGAATTCTACAACGAACAGCAGGAATTCTGGGACGAGCACGCTCCCCAGCTTCAGGCTTTCGACAACGTAATCGGCAAGGCGCTGCTTGAAAGCAAATTCAGACCTCAGCTTGAAGAAAAGTACGGCAGGATTTACTTCCTCAACACGGAAATCGAGCGCAAGGGCTTTGCTCCCGAAATTATTCCCGAGCTTCAGGAGGAAAACAAGGTAACAACCGAATACGGAAAGCTTATCGCATCCGCTCAGATTGATTTTGACGGCGGCAAGAAAACTATTTCCGAAATGTCCCTTTACAAGCAGAGCAATGACGACAAAATCAGAAACGCTGCTTGGGAGGCTGAGGGAAAATTCTACCGCGACCATTCCGCAGAGCTTGACGAGCTGTACGACAAGCTGGTTAAAATCCGCACCGCACAGGCGAAAAAGCTTGGCTACGAAAATTACATTCCGCTGGGCTATGCAAAAATGCTCCGCAACTGCTATGATATGAACGATGTGGATAAGTTCCGCAAGGCGGTAATCAAGTATGTTGTTCCCGTTGCAGACAGGCTTTACCGTGAACAGGCGGAAAGAACAGGACTTCCTTATCCTATGACCTTTGCTGACGCAGCACTGAAATTCCGTTCGGGAAACCCTATGCCCTGCGTTGATTCGGACGGTATTCTTGCTCACGGAAAGAAGTTCTATCATGAGCTTTCTCCCGAAACAGCAGAGTTTATAGACGTAATGTTTGATAATGAGCTTCTCGACGTTTTAAGCAAAAAGGGTAAGGCAGGCGGCGGCTACTGCGACAGCATTGCCGATTATAAAGTGCCTTTCATTTTCGCTAATTTCAACGGCACTTCAGACGATGTTGAGGTAATGACTCACGAAGCAGGCCACGCTTTTGCGTTCTATATGGCGAGAAACGTTGTTCCTTTCACCTGTTCAAGCCCCACTTATGAAGCCTGCGAGTGTCATTCCATGAGTATGGAGTTTTTCGCATGGAAATGGGCTGAGGGCTTTTTCGGCAAGGAAACCGAAAAGTTCAGATACTCCCATCTCTTTGACGCAATCAAGTTTATCCCTTATGGCACAATGGTTGACCACTTCCAGCATATAATGTACGAAAAGCCCGACCTTACTCCCGCACAACGCCACGAGGAATGGAAAAAGCTTACCGCCGTTTATATGCCTTGGATGAAGCTGGACGGCTCTGTATTCTACGGAGAGGGAATGGGCTGGCAAAGACAGATGCACATTTACGAGCGTCCGTTCTATTATATTGATTATTGCCTTGCACAGACGATTTCCCTTGAATTCTGGGCATTGTCACAGCAGGACTATGATGGCGCTTGGAAGAAGTATATGAAGTTCGTTGAGCAGGCAGGCACAAAAACCTTTACCGAAATAATCGACCTTGCAGGACTTGATACTCCATTCGGTGACAAGGCTCTTGAAACAGTTGCAAGGACTGCTGCGGAGTGGCTGGATAAGGCTGATATTTCTAATTTTAAATAAGAGTTTTAATATAATAGGGACACGTTAAAACCGTGTCCTTATTTATGAATAAACAAAATAATATTTTTCACCGAAACTTCACCAAAAGCCTCTTGACATTAGTTAGAATATAAACTATAATGTTAGTATCCTAACAATAAAGGAGTGGTGAATTGAGAAAGGAAGATCATCTCGGCTTTAAAATCAATACCATTTCACATCTTATCAAGCGCGGTATGGATATGAAAAACGAAAGCGCCAATATTCCCGAGCTTACACGTTCACAGGTATGGGTAATAAAATATCTCAGTGAAGAGTGCAAAAACGTGGATATTTACCAGCGTGACCTTGAAAAAGCCTTTAATATCCGCCGTTCAACCGCAACGGGAATGCTGCAGCTTATGGAGAAAAAAGGCCTTATCCGGCGTTTGCCCGTTCCCCACGATGCAAGAATGAAAAAGCTGGTGCTTACGGATTATGCTATACAAATCAGCGAAAGAATGGAAAAAAATATCGACACCATGGAAGAAACCTTGCGAAAGGGTATTACCGAGGAAGAAATCAGAGTGTTCAATACTGTGTGCAATAAAATAATGAAAAATCTTGAATAAGGCCGTCGGCTGCGGCGGCTTTTTTCAAACCGGAAATTGTTATGTTGCTTACAGTAAGGAAACGAACAATTTAAATGTGTTTTTACGAAAGGAAGAAAAATGATAAGAAAACTATTGTCATGCGTAGGCGAATATAAAAAATCGTCTGTTCTGACGCCTGTTTTTGTTGCTCTTGAGGCGGTGATGGAGGTAATTATCCCTCTGCTTATGGCGTTTCTCATTGACGAGGGAATTAACAAAAGCGATATGGGCGCAATACTGAAAATAGGCGGACTGCTTGTAATTTCAACGCTGGTTTCGCTGCTTTTCGGCGCTTTATCGGGACATTATGCGGCGGTGGCTTCGGCAGGCTTTGCCAAAAATCTCCGCCAAAGAATGTACTACAAAATACAGAATTTCTCGTTTAAGAACATAGACAAATTTTCAACGGCAAGCCTTGTTACCCGTCTTACAACCGACGTTACAAACGTTCAGAACGCCTATCAGATGGTAATCAGAATTGCGGTGCGCTGTCCTGTGCTGCTGCTTTTCTCGCTGATAATGTCCTTCAGCGTTAACCCACAGCTTTCGCTGGTGTTTTTGTGCATTATCCCTGTGCTTGCATTCGTTCTTCTGCTTATCATAAAAATAGTTCACCCCATTTTCGAGCGGGTGTTCAGGACATACGATAAGCTTAATAACGTTGTTCAGGAAAACCTCCACGGAATACGGGTGGTAAAATCCTTTGTCCGTGAGGATTACGAAAGGGAAAAGTTCGGAAAGGTTTCAACTTCAATTTACAAGGACTTTACCAAGGCGGAAAAAATTCTTGCCTTTAACTCTCCCGTAATGCAGACGGCGGTTTATGTTGCAATCCTGTTTATCTCATGGCTGGGCGCAAAAATGATTATCGGCAGCACAATGACAACAGGTCAGCTTATGAGCCTTATTTCCTACGTTATGCAGATTCTTATGAGCCTTATGATGCTGTCAATGGTGTTCGTAATGATTACCATTTCAAGAGCCTCCGTTGAGCGTATTGCGGAGGTGCTTGACGAGGAAAGCGACATTGTAAGCAAGGAGAACGCTGTTAAGGAAGTAAAGGACGGCTCAATTTCCTTTGATAATGTTAATTTCAGCTATGCTAAAAAGGCGGACAAAAACGTTCTTGACGGCATTAACCTTGACATAAAATCGGGTGAAACCGTGGGAATTATCGGCGGCACAGGCTCTTCAAAATCCAGTTTTGTGCAGCTTATACCCCGTCTTTACGACGTAAGCGAGGGCAGCATAAAGGTAGGCGGCGTTGACGTCCGCGACTATGATATTGAAGCTCTCCGTGAAAACGTGGCAATGGTGCTTCAGAAAAACGTGCTGTTTTCGGGAACAATAAAGGAAAATCTCCGCTGGGGAAACAAGGAGGCAAGCGACGAGGAGCTGGTAAGAGTTTGCTGTCTTGCACAGGCTGACGACTTTATTGAAACCTTTCCCGATAAGTACGATACCTACATTGAACAGGGCGGCACCAACGTTTCGGGTGGTCAGAAGCAAAGACTTTGCATTGCAAGAGCATTGCTGAAAAAGCCGAAAATACTTATTCTTGACGACTCCACAAGCGCAGTTGACACAAGGACGGACGCTCTTATCCGAAAGGCTTTCCGTGAGGAAATACCCGATACAACCAAGCTGATAATCGCACAGAGAATTTCCTCAGTGCAGGACGCAGACAAGATTATTGTTCTTGACGACGGCAAAATCAACGGCGTAGGAACTCACGAGGAGCTGCTTAAAACCAACGATATTTACAAGGAAGTTTACTATTCACAGACAAAGGAGGCGGTTTCAAATGGCTGAAAAGCTTAAAAAATCCACATTGCCTATGAAAAAGCCCCCAATGAGAGGTCCAAGGGACGCTTCCAAAACCATTAAGCGACTTTTATCCTACATTTTCAAGGGTCATAAGCTGAGAATGGCATTTGTTTTTATCTGTATTCTGTTAAGCGCCGTTGCGGGAGTTGCAAGCTCTGTTTTCCTGCAGATACTGATTGACGATTTCATTACCCCAATGATAGGGCAGATAAATCCCGATTTTACAGGACTTGCCGTGGCAGTGCTGACAATGGCGGTCATTTACCTTATCGGCGTAATTTCTACTTTTATGTATAACAGGCTTATGGTGGTTATTTCCCAGGGCGTGCTTAAGGATATCCGTGATGAAATGTTCTCGCACATGCAGAATTTGCCCATAAGATATTTTGATACCCACAGTCACGGCGACATTATGAGCTATTACACCAACGATACGGATACTCTCCGTCAGATGATTTCTCAGAGTATTCCGCAGGTGATTTCTTCACTTGTGACTATTGTTGCGGTATTTGCGGCAATGGTGGCAACAAATATATGGCTTACGATTATTGTTCTTGTTACAATTGCGGCAATAATGTTTGTGGGCAACAAAATCACTGCAAAATCAGGCAAATACTTCATAAAGCAGCAGCAGTCCATTGCCGCCACCAACGGCTACATTGAGGAAATGATAAACGGTCAGAAAGTAGTAAAGGTATTCTGCCATGAGGAAGAGGCAAAGAAAGGCTTCGACAGGCTCAACGAGGAGCTTTGCGTAAATGCAACTGAGGCAAACCGCTTTGCAAATATACTTATGCCTGTTATGGGCAATATGGGTCATCTCCAGTATGCGCTGATCGCCATTATCGGCGGCGCTCTGGGAATTTCGGGCTTCGGCGGCATTACTCTCGGCGCAATTGCAAGCTTTCTCCAGTTAAGCCGAAGCTTCACAAACCCCATTTCGCAGGTTTCACAGCAGATTAACTCAATAGTAATGGCGCTTGCAGGCGCAGAACGTATTTTCACCCTTATGGACGAGGAGATTGAAACAGACGAGGGCTATGTTACCCTTGTAAACGCAAAGCGTGATATGAACGGCGAAATTGTTGAAACTCCCGAACATACAGGCTTATGGGCGTGGAAGCACCCGCACAATGACGGCACAGTTACCTATACCGAGCTTAAGGGCGACGTAAGGCTTACCGAGGTTGATTTCGGCTACAACGAAAACAAGATTGTTCTTCACGACGTTTCCGTATTTGCCGAGCCGGGACAAAAGGTAGCCTTTGTCGGCGCAACAGGCGCAGGCAAAACCACCATAACAAACCTTATCAACCGTTTTTACGACATTGCGGACGGAAAAATACGCTATGACGGAATTAACATCAACAAAATCAAAAAGGCGGATTTGCGCCGCTCACTTGGGGTTGTTCTTCAGGACGTAAATCTGTTTACGGGCACAGTAATGGAAAATATCCGCTACGGCAAGCTTGACGCAACGGACGAGGAGGTTTATGCGGCGGCAAAGCGCGCCAACGCAGACGGATTTATCAGAATGCTGCCAGACGGCTACAATACAATGCTTGAGGGGGACGGCTCAGGACTTTCACAGGGTCAGCGCCAGCTTATTTCCATTGCAAGAGCCGCCGTTGCAGACCCGCCTGTAATGATTCTTGACGAGGCAACATCAAGCATTGACACAAGAACAGAGGCGATTGTGCAAAAGGGTATGGACAGACTTATGGCAGGCAGAACGGTATTTGTTATCGCTCACAGACTTTCAACCGTCCGCAATTCCGATGTGATAATGGTCCTTGAACAAGGCAGAATTATTGAGCGAGGAAATCACGGCAAGCTTATTGCCGAGCACGGCAGGTATTATCAGCTTTACACAGGGGCTTTTGAACTTGAATAAAACTAAACCCGAGAAAAATCTCTCGGGTTTATTTTTTGCCACATTCACTTATTCACAGCCTCATGTATAAACTCGCAAAGGGGATACAGCGTTCTGAAATCCTCTCTTAACAGCGTTACAATTTCCTCGTCAAAAACCCGTTTGTCCTCGTAGGTATGTATGCTGTTGCAGGAAAGCCCTTTGCGGTTGTACCAGTTGTTTATTACGGGAGAAATATCCCCTTTTGGCCGCTTGTAGAAATCTCCCTCAAGAATAAATATATCCTGCTTTTCAAAAGCCTTTGCCAGCTTTTCAAAGGCTTTTGGCTTTTCTTCTATTGCCTCACGGAATTTCTGCATTGCCGCCGCAGAAGCGCTCCACATTCCCATTCCGTAGGACCAGCCCTCGCAGGTCAGTTCAAAATAATAAGCAGGCAGAATCCACCAGTCCTGCCGCTTTTCCTTGAAGGTAAACCAGTAATTGTCACGGTAGGGATAAGCGTGGGGAAAACGTGCGTCCTTTGCAATTCTGCAAACGCTGCTGACCATGTTTACCTTTGTTTCCTCGCAAAAGGTTGAAAAAATCTCGTTTGTAAGCTCTTTCATAGGCTCTGCAAGGTGTTTTTTATATTCGTCCTTATGCTCGTTAAACCAATCTTTTCTGTTATTCAGGCGGATATTCCAGAGAAAATCCACTGTTTCATGTGTAAAACCCTTAAACATAACTGCTCCTTTTTTATCATATATAAACATTATATATCACAACAGCGCTTTTTTCAACAGGAAATTGCATAATCCAAAAGCTTACATAAGGGTAAACATTATAAATTTTCAAAATTTGTTTACATTTGCAGGCATTTTGTGCTATAATTATAAAGTATGAATATTCACTGCTTTATGAATATTCGCCGCTTTTCGGAAAAAAATAAACTAAAAAAGTACGAAAGGCGGTTAGGAATGAGTTCAGATACAAAAAACAGCACCGAAGAAAACGACGAGGAAGTAATCAAGGAACAGCAGAATCAGCAGATTATCGACTCGGGAATTGTGGCAAGCACCAATGCAAAGCACTCTATCCATTGCCTGACAATTATCGGGCAGATTGAGGGGCATTACATTTTGCCGCCGCAGAATAAGACAACCAAGTACGAGCATATAATTCCTGCGCTGGTGGCAATCGAGCAGGACAGGAGCATTGAGGGACTGCTCATTATTCTCAATACCGTTGGCGGCGATGTGGAAGCAGGTCTTGCCATTGCGGAGCTTATTGCGGGAATGAAAAAGCCTACCGTGTCAATCGTAGTAGGCGGCGGTCATTCAATCGGCGTTCCTCTTGCGGTAAGCGCACGGAAAAGCTACATTGTTCCCTCGGCGACAATGACAATCCACCCTGTGCGAATGAACGGACTGCTTCTGGGAATACCCCAGACCTTGTCCTATTTTGACAGAATGCAGGACAGAATCATCAACTTTGTCACAAGGAACAGTCACATAAACGCCGACAGATTCAAGGAGCTTATGATGAAAAAGGATGAGCTTGTAATGGACGTCGGCTCGGTGGTTGACGGTGAAACGGCGGTAAAAGAGGGACTTATAGACAGCCTTGGCGGTCTTAGCGAGGCGATAGAGTGTCTTTACAGCCTTATTGAGGAGGACGGCGAAAAAAACGCTGAACCCGATAAAAAGCCTGATAAAAAGCCCGAAAAATCCCCAAAGCAGATGAGGAAAAGGACAAAAGCAAATAAGCAGAAGCCCGACGAGGTAACTCTCACCGAGAAAATCTGTGAAAGCGACTGCCTTTACCCCGACGGCAGCTTTGACCCTGCAGGAGAGTGACGGCAATGCCCATTTATTCAATAATCAGCGATTACGATATTTTCCGCACGGAGGAGCAGCCTGAAAAAATGGTAAAGCAGGTTGAGGGCGGCACGGTGGAATATATCAAGGTAAACGGACAATACCGCTTAAACAGGCTTTTTTCCACAAATCCGCAGATGTATCTTGACAAAAGGTATCAGCCTACGGAATACTATTTCTAAACAGACTGCTTTTGCAGTCTTTACATAATCAAATGGGAGGCATTATGGAATACATATCAATAATCATTCAGGGAATTATTCAGGGGCTTACAGAGTTTCTCCCTGTTTCAAGCTCGGGACATCTGTCCGTTGCACAGCATTTTATGAACGTGGGCGAGGAAAGCGTTATTACCTCTATTTTTCTCCATTTAGGCACTCTTGTAGCGGTATTTATCGCCTTTGCGCCTACAATATGGGGAATGATAAAGGAGTTCTTCCTCACAATAGGGGATATTTTCACAGGAAAATTTTCGTGGAAGAATATGAACGATAACCGCCGTATGATGATTATGGTAATTATCGCAACGGTTATTCTTGTGCCCTTCAGCCTTTTCAAGGACTTTTTCACCTCAATGGAGGGGGACGGAGATATAATTTTCGAGGGCTGTGCGTTTTTGTTTACGGCAATTCTCCTTTTCCTTTCGGATGCCTGCGTAAAGGGGCTTAAAACAGGCAAGGATATGAAAATCAAGGACGCAGTTATTGTGGGACTGTTTCAGGTAGCTGCATTATTCCCTGGAGTTTCACGCTCCGGCTCAACCATCACAAGCGGACTTTTCTGCGGACTTTCAAGACAGACGGCAGTTACCTTTGCCTTTATTCTCGGTATTCCCGCAATTCTCGGAAGCTCGGTTCTTGAGATAAAGGACGCAGTTGCAGAGGGCGTGGAGCTTAATCTGCCCGTGCTTGCTGTTGGCTTTGCTGTTGCGGCAGTTGTGGGCTTTTTGTGCATAAAGCTTGTTAATGTCATCATCAAAAACGACAAATTCAAGGTTTTCGGAATTTACACACTGATTCTTGGTCTTGCCTGCATTGGCATGGGAATTTTTGAAAATGTAACGGGAAATCATTTCGTTATCGGTTAAAATCGGAGGGAAGCTTTAATGGCGGCAGCAAAAAAGAAAACGTCATCAAAATCAAGGAAAAGTTCGGAACAGGCAAGACGTTCAAGCGAGGCCCTTGCACGGAACAGAAGACGGCGCAATATATGGGCAGTGGTGCTTTTTGCGCTGGGTTTGTTCTTTGTTGCCTTTTCCGTAACGGGAAACGCACAGGCGGATAATCCCACGGCATGGGACGAAATACATAAGTTTTTCTGCGGCGTATTCGGTATGGCGGTTTATTTCGTCGGACCTATCATAATTTACATAGCCCTGCTTATTGCCTCGGACAAGGGGAAATCCACCATTTTCGCAAGGCTTATTCAGCTTTGCGTAATTATCCTTATGTTCACAGCGGCAATTCAGATTTTCTTTGTAGGCTCGGCAGGAGAAGAGGGCGCAGAGCTTGGCGAGAAAATAAGCGCTGTTTATGAAGAGGGCGTTGCTCATTCGGGCGGCGGTGTGGTAGGTCTTGTATTGGGGCTGCCTCTCCTTATGTTCGGCAGACTGGGCGCAAGCATTGTTATTATACTGCTTGTGTTCGTAATGGTAATGATTATCGCCAACATCAACCTTATAGATTTGATTAGGCTTATAGGAAAGCCTGTGAAAAAGGGCATTGACTACTCAAAGGAGGTTCACGAGCAGCATAAAGAGGACAGAGCCTATGTAAAGCAGGAGCGTGAACGTCTTGCAGAGGAACAGCGTGCCTTGAGAGAACAGCAGCGTTTGCAGGCGGAAAAGGAACAGCCTGCTCCAAAACCGAAAAGCAAGGGCGCAGGAATTATGTCCGTAATTTCGGGAGGACAGCAGGAGGTAACGGAGCAGGACGTTGAGGAATCAATTCGTCTTGACAAGGAAAAGCCTGTTGTTGACCCTGTTGCGGAGCAGCAAAAGGAAAACAGAAATTTCCAGCGTGAGCTTAAGGACTACATTGCGGATATGAAGCCAAACGTTATGCCTGCACATCTGCCCGAGGGGGACGACGATAAACCTTATTGTCCCGATTTTGACAATACGGAAAACAGCGAGGGTATAGAAAGCGCCGTTTCAGCAGAAGCTGTTATTGAGGAAAACGGGGTTGTTGAAATTGCCGAAGAACAGGATAATTCGGGCGCAGCCGCTGTTATGGGCGCAATAAACCAGTTTGAGCAGGAGGAAAGCGAAAGGCTTAAACAGCAGGAGGAAAATCTTGCAACGGTGGAGGAAGCCGCCGCTCAGCCTGCCGAGGAAATTGCCCCTGAGCCAAAGCCACAAAATCCCGAGGAGCACGCACAGTATATTATCGCAAAGGCGGAGCAATATACACTGCCGCCCGTTGATTTGCTCAACGATATTGTGGTTGAACGTTCCGACGCTGATATAAAGGCGGAAATTGACCATAACGCACAGGTGCTTGTGGATACGCTGAAAAGCTTCGGCGTGCAGACAAAGTTCCTTGAAGCCGCAAGAGGTCCCTCTGTAACAAGATACGAGCTGCAGCCTGCTCCCGGCGTTAAAATCTCCAAAATAACGGGACTTATTGACGATATTGCCCTTAACCTTGCTACGGCGGGAGTGCGTATCGAAGCGCCTATTCCCAACAAAGCGGCGGTAGGAATAGAAGTGCCAAACAAGCAGATCGAGTCTGTGCCCATACGCTCGATGCTTGACAGCGAGGCTTTCAGAGAAACCAAAAGCAAGTTAGGCGCCGCTCTCGGCAAAAGCATTTCGGGTGAAATTGTCATTGCGGATATTGCAAAAATGCCACACGTTCTTATTGCAGGCACAACAGGCTCGGGTAAATCCGTCTGCGTAAACTCAATCATAATGAGCATACTTTTCCGCTCAACGCCCGATGATGTAAGATTTCTTCTGATTGACCCAAAAGCCGTTGAATTTATGATTTACAACGGTATTCCTCATCTGCTTATTCCCGTTGTCACCGACCCGAAAAAGGCGGCAGGCGCTCTCTCGTGGGCAGTAACGGAAATGCTGGAGCGCTACAAAAAGTTCAGTGCAAACAACGTCCGTGACATTAACGGCTACAATTCTCTTGCAAAGGGCAACGAGGAAATTGAGCCAATGCCCCAGATTGTTATATTTATAGACGAGCTTGCCGACCTGATGATGGCTTCACCGGGCGAAGTAGAGGACAGTATATGCCGACTTGCACAGATGGCAAGAGCCGCAGGAATGCACCTTGTAATTGCAACCCAGCGTCCCTCCGTAAACGTTGTAACAGGCGTAATCAAGGCCAATATACCAAGCCGAATTGCCTTAAAGGTTGCGTCACAGGTCGATTCACGAACAATTATTGACAGCGCAGGCGCAGAAAAGCTTCTCGGTAAGGGCGATATGCTGTATTTCCCCGTAGGTATGCCAAAGCCCCTCCGTGTACAGGGCTGCTGGGTGTCGGATAAGGAAGTTGAGCGGGTTGTTGAGTTTATCAAAAACTCCTTTACACTGTCCTATAACGAGGACGTTATCAAGGCGGTTGAGGAAAATGCTGAGCGTGCCGCAAGCAATGAAAGCGGCGGCGAAAAGCAGAGCAGTGGTGATATTGACGCAGGGGACGATAAGCTTGACGAGGCAATTGAGGCGGTAATTGAGGCGGGACAAGCCAGCACCTCTTATTTGCAGCGAAAGCTTAAGCTTGGTTACGGACGTGCCGCAAGACTTATTGACATAATGGAGGAAATGGGCGTTGTAGGGCCTTTTGAGGGCAGCAAGCCCCGTCAGGTCATTATGACAAAGCAGGAATGGTACGAAAGAAAGTTGAATAAAAAGGAAGAATAAAATGCCGTTTTTACCAGTATGCAAACAGGATCTGATTGACCGAAACATTGAACAGCTTGATTTTATATGTATAACAGGGGACGCTTATGTCGATCACCCTACCTTTGGCATTGCCATTGTAAGCAGGCTGATTGAAAGCCTTGGCTTTACCGTGGGAATGATTGCACAGCCTGTTTCCGACAGCGATTACAAGGCGCTTGGACAGCCTAAGTACGCCTTTATGGTAACGGGCGGAAATATTGACAGTATGGTGTCAAACTACACCGTGTTCAAGAAAAAGCGCTGGGACGATGATTACAGCGCAGGAGGAAAGGGCGGAAAGCGCCCCGACCGTGCCGTTACGGTTTACTGCCGCAAGCTGAAGCAGCTATTCCCCGATACGGAAATCGCCATTGGCGGACTTGAAGCAAGTCTGCGCCGTTTTGCACATTACGATTACTGGAACGACTGCGTTATGCCCTCAATACTTGTGGACAGCGGCGCAGAGCTGCTTATGTACGGTATGGGCGAGGTGACAATAACCGAAATGATGAACCGCTTCAAGGCGGGGGACAAGCTTTCGGATATGCACGATATAAGAGGCACCTGCTATCTTACCGACCCTGTGAATACGCCTATTGGCGCTGTTCAGTGCGACAGCTTTGAAATGGTGAGGGACAGCAAAAAGGCTTATGCAAAGGCTTGCAGAAAGCAGTATGACGAGCAGGACGAGGTTTACGGAAGAACAATAGTTCAGCGCCACGGCAATAAAATGCTGGTGCAGAATCCGCCCCAGCGAAGCCTTACTCAATCCGAATTTGACAAAACCTACGAGCTGCCCTATATGAGAACTTATCACCCGATGTATGAAAAGGAGGGCGGCGTTCCCTCAATAAGGGAAGTGGAGTTTTCCATTACCCATAACAGAGGGTGCTTCGGCTTCTGCAATTTCTGCTCAATTGCACTTCATCAGGGCAGACGAATCCAGACGAGAAGCGAGGAAAGCGTGCTGAACGAGGCGGAAATGCTGACCAAAAAGCCAAACTTCAAGGGCTATATTCACGACGTGGGCGGACCTACCGCCAATTTCAGAAATCCCTCCTGCGAAAAGCAGCTTGAAAAGGGACTTTGCAAAGGCAGAAAGTGCCTTGCGCCACAGCCCTGCAAAAATATGAAGGTGGATCATTCGGAGTACCTTGCGTTGCTCCGAAAAATGCGGAAAATCCCCAAGGTAAAGCGTGTGTTTATCCGCTCGGGAATACGCTATGATTATCTTATTGAGGACAAGGACGAAACCTTTATGAGGGAGCTTATCGAGTTCCACACAAGCGGTCAGCTTAAGGTCGCCCCCGAACACGCAAGCAACAAGGTACTTGATTTAATGGGCAAGCCCCACATTGAAGCCTACGAAAAGTTTGAAAAGAAGTTTTACAGCATAACAAAGCAGATAGGCAAGGAGCAGTACCTTGTGCCTTATCTTATGTCCTCTCACCCGGGCTGTACCGTAAGCGACGCAGTGGATTTGGCGGTGTTCCTTAAAAAGCACAATATCCGCCCCGAACAGGTGCAGGATTTTTACCCCACTCCGGGTACAATTTCAACCGCAATGTTCTATACGGGGCTTAACCCTTATACAATGGAAGAAATCTATGTGCCGAAAAAGCCCGAGGAAAAGGAGCTTCAAAGAGCCTTGCTCCAGTATTACAAGCCCGAAAACAAGGCGCTTGTAACAAAGGCGTGCATTATTGCAAAGCGCAGAGATTTAATAGGCACAGGCAAGGACTGCCTTGTTGCGCCCGCACAGCAAAACAGCAAAGGAAATAATTTTGAGAAGAATAACAGAAAATCACAGGCAAAAGCTGCAAACAGAAATACCGTCGGAGCACGGAGAAAGAAGACCAAATAAGCTTATCGGAATAATTGCAGGCGGGATTGTGCTTGCTGTTGCGCTGTTTCTCACCCTGAACGAAATGTGGTGGCATATTGAGGGAATACCCACTATGGACGAAATGTTCGGCAATGCAGGACTTGCCGAAAGCGTTCCCGTTCCCGAAAACAACGGTGTTTCGGTGCATTTTATTGACGTGGGACAAGGCGACTGCGAGCTGATAATGACCCCAGACAAGAATATACTTATAGACTGCGGCGAGTGGGAATATGCAGACAGCGTTATTGCCTATCTAAAGGCGCAGAGCGTTACAAAGTTAGATTACGTCATTGTTACTCACCCACATTCCGACCACGCAGGCGGAATGAGCTATATTCTTGATGAATTTCCTACCGATACCCTTATTATGCCAAAGCTTCAGGACAGCGTTATTCCCACCACCTCTACCTATACAAGGCTGTTAAAAGCCATTTCACGCAACAATATAAAAGCTGAGTATGCAAAGGCAGGCACGGAATACGACCTTGGAAATGACTGCAAAATGGAAATTCTTGCTCCCGTTGCGGATTACGAGGACTTGAACAATTACTCGGTGGTAATGAAGCTTACCCACGGGGAAAACAGCTTTCTGTTCACTGGAGATATTGAGGAATTAGCGGAAAATGACATTATGGACAACGGCGCAGACCTTTCCGCAGACGTTATTAAAGTACCTCATCACTGCAGCAGCACTTCAAGCTTCAAAAAGTTCATAAAGGCGGTTTCTCCGCAGTATGCTGTTATCGAGGTAGGCTCTCCCAATACCTACAATCACCCACACAAAAGCGTGCTGAAACGATATCAGAAAGTGGCTGAGGTTTACCGCACGGATTTAAACGGCAATATTGTTTTTGTAAGCGACGGAGAAGATTTAAAGGTTACTGTAAGCAAAGGCGGCGAATAAATGTTTTATACAATCGACAGATTTGAGGGAGAATATGCGGTGCTTGAGGACGACAGCGAAAACCGCATAATCATAAAAAAAGCTCTCCTGCCAAAAGAAGCAGGAGAGAGCGATGTTCTTGATTTCGACGGCGAAAGCTATACCGTTAACGCCGAGGAAACGGAAAAGCGCAGGCAAGCTGTAACGGAAATGCTGCGCAGAATGGGACTGTAATTATTTAATAAACAAATTCATGGTGTTTGCAACTATTTCGGAGGGGTTTTGGAGAAAGCGTTTCTGCATTTTCTCCGCCTGCTCTCTTGTAGGGGCAAACACTTCTATTTTCATCATATCCGGTCCGCCTATCTCGTTAAGAAAGCGGACGGTAAGGGTATAGGTGTTGTTTTCGTTTTTTGTGATAAAGCACCTTATGGATTTTTCAAGCTTTGTCTGTTCAATGACCTTTTTGCCTGCGTCATAGGATTTTTCCTGAATTGAGCGTGGAATACGGGATAAAAATTCGTTAAGCGCAAGCTCTCCGTGGGGAAGCAGCCCGTAAATTTTCTCATCGCCCTCTTGGGTTACGGAAACAAGGTCTTTTCCCTCCATGCCCGAAAGTGCGTCAACAAGGTCGAAATAGTTGACGGAATCGGACAAAACGGCAATATCGTTAATCTGCTTTCCGCTTAATTTGCCGAAGCTGTCAAGCAGATAGCAGATGAAAATCCGTATGTCGAAAACATCGTCAAGCATTATTCTCGGAACGTCAACACCCATAAATCCTCCGTCATATCATTGAAAGAATAGCTATATTTGCTGCCGCCTCAATACAGGGAACAGCACGCTGAACAATACAGGGGTCGTGTCTGCCCTTTATTTCAAGCACCTCGTTCTTCATTTCCACATAGTCCACCGTGTTCTGCTGGCGTGCAATTGAGGGAGTAGGCTTGACTGCAACACGGAAAATTATTGGCATTCCCGTGCTGATACCGCCTAAAATTCCTCCTGCGTTGTTGGTAACTGTTTTAATAACATCGCCGTCCATATAGAACGGGTCGTTGTTTTCGCTTCCGTACATATTTGCAACATCAAAGCCTGCGCCGAATTCAATGCCCTTTATGGCAGGAATGCCGAAAACAAGCTGCGAAATGCGGTTTTCAATGCCGTCAAACATAGGCGAGCCAATTCCCACAGGCATTCCGATTATGGCGCATTCGATAGTACCGCCAACGGAGTTGAGATTTTCTCTCGCATTAAGAATAATGCCCTTTATTTCCTCGGTTTTGCTTTCGTCAATAAGTGG
>JBJERI010000271.1:0-24972 GCA_051882195.1 Ruminiclostridium sp.
GGAAACGGGGAAATAATCGGAGAGGGCTATAACCGCCGTGAAACGGACAATTCGCCTATTGCTCACGCAGAAATTATTGCAATAGAAAAAGCCGCAGAGGCAAAAGGCTCATGGCGGCTTTCAGACTGCACTCTTTACGTTACCCTTGAGCCCTGTCCCATGTGCGCAGGCGCAATTATAAACGCCCGCATAAAACGCGTGGTTTACGGAGCTTTCGACGAAAAGGGCGGCGCTTGTGCGTCCCTTGTGAATTTGTTTGAATATCCCTTCAATCACAAGCCCCTTGTGCGGTCGAGAATACTTATGGACAGGTGCGCAGGGCTGATGACCGATTTCTTTAAGAAAATGCGGGATTAGTCGGCGGTGTAATACTTGGTGCTGTTCTTGTAAAGAATGTCAATGACCGTGTTTGCGGCAATAAGAAGAACCGCTACAAGACCTGTAAGACCGAGAATTTTAAAGAAAGTTTTCATAATAATACCGTTCCTTTCATGGAATTTACTATATAGATTATACCACAGATTATACAGAAATAAAAGACCTTTTTATAAAAAATTGCAAAGGGTGTGACCAATGAACAAGTATAAGCGCCTCGCTTCAAATACAATCGTTCTTGCTCTGGGGCAGTTCGGCTCAAAATTCCTTGTAATACTTATGATGCGCTTTTATCAGGCGCAGCTTGGGGAATCGGGCTACGGCGAGGTTGGCACACTTATTGATACGGCAACGCTTTTAATGGCGTTTGCCACTCTTTCCATAGGAGAATCCATTATCCGTTTCGGGCTGGACAAGAATTACCGCAAGGACCAGGTTTTCTCAATCGGACTGAGAATTACCTTTTTGGGACTGCTGGGCTGTCTGCTGATACTGCCCCTTTTAAGCTGGCTTACGGGGCTTTTCCCCGACAATGATGTGCTTGTGCTGATGAACAAGTACTCGTGGCTGCTGTTTATTTATGTTTTTACTGGCAGCATAAAAAGCACCGTGGGACTTTTCGTGCGGTCGGCAGGCTATGTGCGGCTTTACGCAATAGACGGCATTTTCACAACGGTAATGAACATTCTGTTCAATCTGCTGCTTTTGTGGGCGTTCAACCTTGGCGTTGTGGGCTATATGCTGTCGGTAATACTTGCGGACGTTTGCTCGGTAATTTTCCTGTCCTTTATGGCAAATCTGAAAAAGTATTTCCTGCTTTTCGGACTGGACAAAAACCTTATAAATGCCATGCTTAGATTTTGTCTGCCAATGATACCAACAACGGTAATGTGGTGGATAACCAACGCTTCGGACAGCTTTTTCGTATCGGGAATGCTTGGCTTTGAGGCGACGGGAATTTACAAGGCGGCATATCGTCTGCCAAATATTATCGCCCTTGTTTCGGGAATTTTTTCACAGGCGTGGAATATGTCGGCAATTACCGAAAACAATTCCCGCACCGTTGCAAAATTTTACTCAAACGTTTTCAGCACTCTTCAGTCGGCGGTTTACGTTATGGCGGCGGGAATGCTGTTCGTTATCCGCCCCGTACTAATGATTATATGCGAGCCTGCCTTTCAGATTTCGTACATTTACACGCCGCTCCTTGTAATGTCCGTTGTTTTCACCTGCTTTTCCACCTTTATGGGCAGTGTTTATGTGGCGGCGAAAAAGTCGGTCAACTCAATGGTGACCGCCTGCGCAGGAGCGGGGCTTAACCTTATTCTCAACGCCGTTCTTATCGGTCTTATGGGTCTTCACGGAGCGGCACTTTCCACCTTTATCAGCTATCTTGTTATTTTCATTGCAAGAGCCGTTGACAGCCGCAAATTTGTATTTATGGACATAAATCTTCCCAAAATGATTACCAACAGCGTTTTGCTTCTCATAATGTCCTTTGTGATTTTCTTTGTGGAAAATCTCGCCGCATATTATATCATTCTTGCGGTGATATTTATCGCTGTAACTGCGCTGAATTTCAATGCTTTTATAAAAGGTATCAAGCTTGTATTAAACAAAAAAAGGCAATAAAAAATCAGCAGTCCATCACGGATTGCTGATTTGAAATTCTTTAATCAAGCTTTTTCAGCTGAGCCTCGCAGTTTACCACAAGATTAAGCAACGCCGCCGCCTGAGTCTTGTAATTCTGTTCAAGGGTTGCGGTGGTGATTTCCGGAGCCTCTTCATTCTGTTCATCGGCAAGAGCCTGAAGCGCTTTTCCCTCGGCAAGAGAAATTCCTGCGTCGGCGGAACGGTAGGCAAGCTCTTCGGGGATACTGAAAATGTTCTTGTCGTTTTTTGGATTTGCCTTGTAAGTAAGTCTGAAAGCGCGGTAAACGGTGAACGAAAGCAGATTTGAAATGCTTTGGGTAAGCTTGGGGTTTTTGGTCTTGGCAAGAAGGGAATAAATAATGTCAATGCTGTTGTTGATTAGCTTTTTGGTAAGGGAAACGGTAAGATTTGCGCCCTCCGCCTTGCCCTCTCCCTCGGGAATATCGTTTTCGGTAATTACCGAGCCCGAGCTTACAGGGGAGCGACCGAGAAGATAATCTGTGGATACTTTGTAATAATCAGCGGCTTTGACGAGGAAATCAAGTCCACATTCACGCTTGCCCTTTTCGTAATGGGAAAGCAAGGCCTGCGCAACGCCCAAGTCCTGCGCAACCTGTTTCTGGCTTATGTGCCGCTCTTTTCTGAGCAGTGAAAGTCTCCGCGGAAAATCGTTATTCATTACAAAATATCCCCTTATTTTGAAATTGTCGCACTGTATATTATATTAGAAATATACCTTAATGTAAAGTGGCATTTTCGACAAAAAACACTTTATTGTTTTGACAAATGCAGCAGAAAAAATGAAAGGAATCGCAAAAAATGAAGAATTACAAGATTTTTTTAATCAGACACGGCATTACTCAGGGCAATCTTGACGGAAAGTATATCGGCTTTACCGACTTGCCTCTCTGCGACGAGGGCTATGCTGGCATTGCAAGAATGGCTCACGACGAGCTTTACCCCGACGTTCAGAAGGTTTATTCAAGCCCGCTGAAGCGCTGCCTTGAAACGGCGGATATAATTTATCCCGACAGATACGTCAAGCAGATCGACAATATAAGCGAGTGCGATTTCGGCGATTTTGAGGGCAAAACACAGGCTGACCTTGAAGACAATCCCGACTATATAAAGTGGCTTCAGGGCGGCTTTGACGCCTGTCCGCCGAATGGCGAAAGCTTCGGGGATTTTACTCTGCGGTGCATTGACGGCCTTGACGAAATTTTCAAGGATATGATGAAGGATCAGATAACAAGGGCGGCGGTAATCACTCACGGCGGCGTTATAATGAATCTCCTTGCAGGCTACGGACTGCCCAAGGGAAAGCCTGCGGATTTTGCCTGCGGACCGGGCGAGGGCTTTCAGATAAATTTAAGCACCTTCCTATGGTCGAAAGGACCTACTTTTGAAATTGTGGGAAAATTATTTTAAGGACGGTAAAGTATGGATATAAACAGCACATTAGCGCAGGAATTTAAGATAAGAAACGAGCAGGTAGACAACACCGTAAAGCTTATTGACGAGGGCAACACAATTCCTTTTATTGCACGATACAGAAAGGAAGTTACAGGCGGTCTTGACGACCAGCTGCTTCGTGAGCTTTCGGAAAGGCTTGCATATCTGCGAAACCTTGAACAGAGAAAAACGGAGGTAAGCGAAAGCATTTCCGCAGGGGGGAATATGACCGAGGAAATTGCGGATAGCCTTGAAAAAGCCCTTACCCTTGCAGAGGTTGAGGACATTTATCGCCCCTTTAAGCCAAAGCGCAAGACAAGAGCAAGCGCTGCAAAGGAAAAAGGCCTTGAACCCCTTGCAGAGTTTATTATGGCGCAGACCCTTGCAAGCCCTTATTCCGAGGCGGACGGATTTATTGATACCGAAAAGGGCGTTGAAACAAGAGAGGACGCCATTCAGGGAGCGCTTGATATTATAGCGGAAAATGTTTCGGATAACCCCGAAATAAGGAAAAAGCTTGCCGCTTACTACAACGAAAATGCGGTTATATCCTCAAAGGCGGTAAATCCCGATGAGGACACGGTTTACAGCAACTACTACGACTACAGCGAGGCAGTAAAGAAAATCCCTACTCACCGTATTCTTGCCATTGACAGAGGAGAGCGTGAGGAAAAGCTGAAAGTCAGTGTTGAAGTTGACGAAAAGGGCGCTCCTGCCATTATCGAAAGGGAATACGTCAAGGCAAAAAACGAAAACGGAAAGCTTGTTGCCGCCGCCTGCGAAGACAGCTTTGACCGACTTATTCACCCCTCAATGGAACGCAGAGTGAGAAACGAGCTTACGGAAAAAGCCTGCACCTAGGCAATACACGTTTTCTCGGACAATTTAAGGCAATTGCTTATGCAGCCGCCGGTTAAAAACTCGGTAACTCTCGGTCTTGACCCTGCATACAGAACAGGCTGCAAAATCGCCGTTGTTGACGGCACAGGCAAGGTTCTTGCAACCACCGTTGTTTATCCCACGCCGCCACAGAGCAAAACCGAGGAGGCAAAGGCAAAGCTGAAACAGCTTATAAAGAAGTTCGGCGTTAATACAATCGCAATCGGAAACGGCACAGCAAGCCACGAAAGCGAGGTTTTCGTGGCAGAAATGATAAAGGAGCTGGACGTTCCCGTAAGCTATATGGTGGTTTCGGAGGCAGGCGCAAGCGTTTATTCCGCAAGCAAGTTGGCGGCTACTGAGTTTCCCGAGTACGACGTTTCATTAAGGAGCGCAGTTTCCATTGCAAGACGGTTGCAGGACCCCCTTGCAGAGCTTGTAAAGATTGACCCACAGGCAATCGGCGTCGGACAGTATCAGCACGATATGCCGAAAAATCAGCTTTCGGAGGCGCTTGGCGGAGTTGTGGAGGACTGCGTAAACAACGTGGGCGTTGATGTGAACACAGCTTCCTATTCATTGCTCAGCTATGTGGCTGGAATAAACGGAACGGTTGCCAAAAACATAGTTGCCTATCGTGAGGAAAACGGCGCTTTTACCGAGCGCAAGGAACTTTTAAAGGTAGCAAAGCTTGGCAAAAAGGCTTATGAGCAATGTGCAGGCTTTATGCGCGTCCATAACGGCAAAAACCCTCTCGACAACACGGGAGTTCATCCCGAAAGCTATGACAGCACCAAAAAGCTGCTGGATTTATGCGGCTTTAAGCTGGCGGATTTAAGCAAGGGCAGTCTGTCGGGAATAGGCGAAACAGTAAGCGCAAGAGGCTACAAGGCGGTTGCGGAGGAAATCGGCATAGGAGAGCCTACCTTAAGGGACATTGTAAAGGAGCTTGCAAAGCCGGGCAGAGACCCCCGCGACGAATTGCCGCCCCCAATGCTGCGGACGGATATTCTGGATATGAACAGCCTAACTGTGGGAATGGAGCTTAAGGGCACTGTCCGTAACGTTATCGACTTCGGCGTTTTCGTTGATATAGGCGTTCATCAGGACGGACTTGTACATATTTCTGAGCTGTGCGACAGATATGTAAAGCACCCTCTTGAGGTGGTAAAGGTAGGAGATATTGTCAATGTCAAGGTGCTTGGCGTTGACGTTAAGAAAAAGCGCATTTCGCTTACAATGAAAGGACTTAACAATGGTTGATTTCAAGGTTGACTGGAACAAAAGGAACGTGTGGGATTTCGTAAAATACAGCACTATGTTCAGGACAAAAATGCAGCGCATAATGTTTATCGCTTATTTCGTGTGCTGCGCTGTGGTGCTTGTAATGGGCATAGTGGCGTACATTGTCACAAAGGAGCTTTATATGCTTATTATCGGCGCTTCGGTGCTGGTGATTTTCCTGATTTATTTCGGTGCGGTTTTTCTGATGATGAAAAGCTTTGCAAAGAAGATACTTAAGGAAAACGAGGGCGGAGAAACAACGGTTTCCATTACCGACCTTGACATTATGGTTTACGAAAAGGGCGAGTTTATCGGAAAGGTGGACTGGAGCTCCGTTGCCCAGATAAGCGTTGTCAAGGACGCAGTTTACATTATTACAAAGGAAAACGCTCTCTTGCTCCTTGAATATTCCAACATTATTCACGGCGAAAGAGCGGAATTTGACCGCATAATCGGTGAGAAAAATGCAGAATTATCAAAAAAGGCTTGACGGCATAATCGAAAGCCTTGAGGGAACGCCAAGACTTCTGCTTCATTCCTGCTGCGCCCCCTGTTCAAGCTATTGCCTTGAATATCTCTCCCGGTATTTTGCAATAACTATACTATATTATAATCCGAATATTTCACCCGAAAGTGAATACCGCAAAAGAGTTGCCGAGCAGAAACGGCTTATTGCGGAATTGCCTGTGAAAAACAAGGTGGAATTTGCGGAGGGAGAATACGATCCCCGGGTGTTTTTCGATATGGCAAGAGGTATGGAGGATTTGCCCGAGGGTGGAGAACGCTGCTTTAAGTGCTATGAAATGCGGCTTAGAGAGGCGGCGGCTTTTGCAAAAAGCAACGGCTTTGACTGGTTTACCACAACTCTTTCCATAAGCCCTCATAAAAATGCGGATAAGCTTAACGAAATAGGGGAGCGGCTTGAAAAGGAATACGGCGTGAAGTATCTTTACGCCGATTTCAAGAAGAAAAACGGCTATAAGCGCTCCATTGAGCTTTCAAGAGAATACGGACTTTACAGACAGGATTACTGCGGCTGTATTTTCAGCAGAAAAAAATTTATAGAAAAATGTTGAAAAGCAGGAAAATCTGTGATATAATTATAAGGCTGAAAAATCTGATTTACGAGGTGAGAATTATGGCAGCGGACCCTTGCGGGCATAAGCGAAACAGAATAAAAACGCAGGACCCTTGCCTTTTCTCGTAATAAGCAACAGTCCTGCCATACGGAGGACTGAGAGGAATGCTTAATTTCTACAAAACAATCAACAACTCAATTGTTGAGGTTGAGGAAATTGAAAGCGGAGTATGGGTTTCTGCAATTGCCCCTACCGAAGCGGAAATTTCAAAGCTTGAAAACGACCTTGGCCTTGACAGAGATTTTATCCGTTCCGCCCTTGACGAGGAGGAAACCTCCCGTATTGAGGACGAGGAAAATCAGACGCTTATCGTCCTTGACTATCCTGTTGCGGAAAAAAGCAGCGAGGCGGATCAGACTATTTCCTACTATACCACAATGCCAATGGGCATTATCCTTACGGACAAGAACGTTATTACCGTCTGTTTAAAGGAAAACCCCATTATCAGCGACTTTGCAAAGGGAGTTGTAAAGGGCGTACAGACCCATTTCAAAACAAGATTTGTGTTCTGTCTACTGCTGAGAATTGCAGGCAAGTATCTGCAATACCTGAAACAGATTGACAAAATCATCAGCTATGTTGAGGGACAGCTGAACAAATCAATGCAGAACAAGGGACTTATTGAGTTCCTTGGGCTGAAAAAATCCTTGGTTTACTTTTCAACCTCCCTTAAGGCTACCGAAACGGTGCTGGAAAAGCTGCTTCGAGGCAGAATAATAAAGCTTTACGAGGAAGACCAGGATTTGCTTGAGGACGTACTGGTCGAGGTAAAGCAGGCAATCGAGATGAGCAACATTTACTCAAACATTCTGTCAAGTACAATGGACGCTTTCTCCAACATTATCAACAACAACCTTAACAGCGCAATGAAGGTGCTGACGGTTATTACAATTGTAATGGCTGTCCCCAATATGGTGTTCGGCTTTTACGGAATGAACGTGAACAATCTGCCTTTCCCCAATACATGGTTTGCACTGGGGATATCCGCTTTTCTTGCGGCAGTGGCGGGAATTTGCCTTACACGGTTCAAATTTTACAAATAATTATAAAAAAGTATTGACAAGCCCCTTGGAGTGTGTTATAATGATAATACCTCGAAAAGGGGTTTATTTTTTTGTGCAAATTTTTAAGTCAAAAAATTGCCCCAAGTCGGAATAAAGGGTGTTCCGACAACTGAGGGAGGCTGGTTCGGTTCAGTAAACCGGACAATAAAATAGGAGGTGCCGAAAATGAGAGTAAAAATTACACTGGCGTGCACAGAGTGCAAGCAGCGCAATTACAACACCAAGAAGAACAAGAAGAACGACCCTGACAGACTTGAAATGAACAAATACTGCAAGTTCTGCCGCAAGCATACTCTCCACAAGGAAACCAAGTAAGGAGGATTCGTAATGGCAAAGGAGCTTGACACTAATCTGTCAAAAGAAGAGCTGAAAGCCAAAAAGGCAAACGAAAAGAAAAGCCTTAAGGCTGCAGCGGCCAAGAAGCCAAAGAGAAGCATCAAGAAGTTTTTCAAGGATGCCAAGTCCGAATTCAAAAAGGTTGTGTGGCCGTCAAGAAAGACAGTATTCAACAACACAGTAGTAGTTCTTACAACAATCGTAGTAAGCGGTATCGCTATCTGGGGACTTGATACGCTGTTCACATTCTTGTTACAGCTGCTCTTAGGAAAGTAAGTAATCAGTAGTAAGGGGAATTAAGATGTCAGAGGCAAAATGGTATATTCTGCATACCTACTCGGGATACGAGAACAAGGTTGCAACCGATATTAGCAAGGTTGTCGAAAACAGAAATCTTCATCATCTGATTGAAGAGGTTATGTGCCCGACGGAAATTGTTACAGAGGAGCACGACGGAAAGGTAAAGGAAATCGAAAGCAAGATTTACCCAAGCTATGTTTTCGTAAAAATGGTTCTTACCGATGAATCGTGGTACATTTGCCGCAACACAAGAGGCTGTACAGGATTTGTAGGCCCCGGATCAAAGCCGATCCCTCTTACGGACGAGGAAGTAATCAACCTGGGAGTTGCCAAGAAAACCGCAGAGGTTACCCTTGAGGTGGGCGAAATTGTTAATATTACAAGCGGCGCGCTTGAGGGCTATGAGGGCGTTGTTAAGGAAATCGACGAAGCCAACAAGACAGTTACCGTTACGGTTTCAATGTTCGGCAGAGAAACCCCTGCAACACTTGATTTATCAGCGGTTGAAAAAATCAATTAAGATGTTCTTTAAGTTTTTGGAGGTAAATTAAAATGGCTCAGAAGGTAGTCGGATTTATTAAATTACAGATTCCAGCAGGCAAAGCAACACCTGCACCACCGGTTGGTCCTGCTTTAGGTCAGCACGGTGTAAACATTATGGCATTCACTAAGGAATTCAACGAGCGTACAAAGGGTGACGCAGGTCTTATCATTCCTGTTGTTATCACAGTTTACGCCGACAGAAGCTTCTCCTTTATTACAAAGACACCACCTGCAGCAGTTCTTATCAAGAAGGCTTGCGGTATTGAAACAGCGTCAGGCACACCTAACAAGACAAAGGTTGCAAAGATCACAAAGGCTCAGGTTCAGGCTATCGCTGAACAGAAGTTGAAGGATCTCAACGCAGGAAGCGTTGAAGCTGCAATGTCTATGATCGCAGGTACAGCCCGTTCAATGGGTGTTGAAGTAGTTGACTAATTAACAACATTTGTGTCGTGGGAGGTCATAAGACCGTTAAACCACAAGGAGGATAATAAATGAAGCACGGAAAGAAATACGTTGACAGCGTAAAGCTGATCGATAACACAAAATTCTATGAAACAGGCGAAGCTTGCGATTTAGTTTGCAAGACAGCAAAGGCTAAGTTCGATGAAACAGTTGAAATCCATGTAAGACTTGGCGTTGACTCCCGTCACGCTGACCAGCAGGTTAGAGGCGCAGTTGTTCTCCCTAACGGTACAGGTAAGACTGTAAGAGCTTTAGTATTCGCTAAGGGCGACAAGATTCAGGCTGCTCAGGACGCAGGCGCTGATTATGTTGCTGACGATGATACAGTAAAGAAGATTATGGACGGCTGGATGGACTTCGACGTTGTAATCGCTACACCTGATATGATGGGCGTTGTAGGACGTTTAGGTAAGGTTCTCGGTCCCCGCGGCTTAATGCCAAACCCCAAGGCTGGTACAGTTACTCCAGACGTTGCTAAGGCAGTTCAGGACGCTAAGGCAGGTAAGATTGAATACCGTCTTGATAAGCAGAACATCATTCACTGCCCCGTTGGCAAGGCTTCCTTCGGTCAGGAAAAGCTGGAACAGAACATCGAAGCTCTTATGGCTGCTATCGTTAAGGCTAAGCCTGCAGCTGCAAAGGGTCAGTATATCAAGTCCTGCACAATCAGCTCTACAATGGGTCCCGGCGTTAAGGTTAGCACAGCTAAGTACGGCGCATAATTTCACAATTCTGTGAATTTACTATTGACATATCATATCTAATATGATATAATATAAAAGCTGTTCTAAAGACAGCAGGTCGAGTAATCGCTAACGGGTATCCGCCTGCCGAGGAATGGGAAGTAAAATGAGTTTACGCCCTTTCCTGTCTTTGCAGGGAAGGGCTTCTTTATAGTCCCTGATTAGTACAGCTAATACTAATAAGGAGGAGAACACAAAAATGCCAAGTGAAAAGGTTTTACAGTCAAAGGCAGCTCTTGTTGAAGAATTAGCTGAAAAGCTGAAGAATTCAGCAGCAGGTGTTATCGTTGACTACCGTGGTATCAGCGTTGCTGACGACACAAAGCTCCGTAAGGAACTCCGCGAAGCAGGCGTTGACTACTGCGTAGTTAAGAACACACTTTTAAAGAGAGCAGCTGAAAAGGCAGGCATTGAAGGCTTTGACGAACACCTCGAAGGCACAACCGCTATCGCAATTTCCAAGGACGATATTATTGTCGCTCCAAAGATTCTGCACAAGCAGGCTGAGGCTTTAGAGTCTTTCAACATCAAGGTCGGCTATGTTGACGGCAAGGTAATTTCCGCTGAAGAAGTTAAGCAGTACGCTATGCTTCCTTCCAAGGAAACTCTTGTTGCAAAGTTACTTTTCGTTTTACAGTCACCTATGCAGAAGCTTGCTATTGCAGCCAGCGAAATTGCTAAGAAAAACGGCGGCGAAACAGCAGAAGCTGCTGAATAATTCGTCAATCAAACACAAAATTATATTTTACGGAGGATATTAAAATGGCTTCAGAAGCAGTATTAAAGTTAGTAGAAGACGTTAAGGCTTTATCAGTATTAGAACTTAACGATTTAGTAAAGGCATTAGAAGAAGAATTCGGCGTATCAGCAGCAGCTATGGCAGTTGCAGCTCCTGCAGGCGGCGCAGCTCCCGCAGCAGAAGAAAAGACAGAATTTGACGTAATCCTTGCAAGCTTCGGCGACAGCAAGATGAACGTTATCAAGGCTGTTAAGGACATCTGCGGTCTTGGTCTTAAGGAAGCTAAGGAACTTGTTGAAGCAGCTCCTAAGGCTCTTAAGGAAGGCGCTTCCAAGGCAGAAGCTGAAGAAATCAAGGCTAAGCTTGAAGAAGCTGGCGCTAAGGTTGAACTTAAGTAAGTTCATTCTTCAAAAATATAATGACGGCAGAGTAAAATCTGCCGTCTTTTTATGTAATTTTGTATTGCTGTATTGCAATTTGTAACCTTGGCGTAACTACAGCGAGTATAATATAGATAAAGTATAAAAAGGAGGAAATGTTAAGATGCTTTTCAGAATTCTGACAGCCAACGTCGTCGTGAGCAATTCAGTCCTACTATCCGTCATTAACGAAAAAACTGAAGAGCTTGCAGTATGCTGACATTTCCCGTTTTTATCGGATATTCTGTGCTGGGGCTCTCGGAATAACGAGCCTTGGTGTTGATTGAAAAGTCCGCTTTTTGAGCGTTACACTTACTATTAGCCGCAAAAAATGAAATTTTGCTGTGCATTAAACACTACCGATATGGCTCAGGCTGTATCGGCTTTTTTATGGCTTGTTTTTCTTGACTTTAGCGTATGAATAGTGTATAATAATAAAGTGTGAAAGAATGAGGTGTCATAGTGGCAAAAGAAAAGATGACCGTTGCAAGGGCAATGGTTAAATGTTTGGAAAATGAAAATATCACAACAGTATTCGGCTATCCCGGCGCTGCAATCTGCCCATTTTATGATGAGCTGCTGCCCTCGGGGATTGAGCACATACTTGTCCGTCACGAGGTAAACGGAGGCCATTCGGCAAGCGGCTACGCTCGTATTACAGGCAAGCCCGCTGTTTGTATAGCAACCTCCGGTCCCGGCGCAACCAACCTTATTACAGCCATTGCAACCGCCTATATGGACAGCATTCCAATGGTTATAATAACAGGACAGGTAAACTCCGACCAGATAGGCTACGACGTTTTTCAGGAGGCTGACATAACAGGCTCGGCAGAGCCCTTTGTAAAGCACTCGTACCTTGTAAAGAACGCAGAGGATATTGCTTATATTTTCAAAAGCGCATTCTATATTGCAGGCACAGGCAGACCGGGTCCTGTCTTAATCGACGTGCCAATGGACATTCAGAACTGCGAAATTGAATTTGAATATCCCGAAACAATTGATATACGAACCTACAAGCCAAGCAGCACAGGCAACAAGCTTCAGGTAAAGCGTGTCTGCGAGGCGATTATGGCGGCGGAAAAGCCCCTTATCTGCGCAGGCGGCGGACTTTTCGCTTCCCACGCCGAAAAGGAAATGCAGCAGCTTGCTGAAATTTGTGACATTCCCGTTATTACAACAATGATGGGCATAAGCACTATTCCTTATCATCACAGACTCCATTTCGGAATGCTTGGAATGTTCGGCAAAAAGGTGGCAAACAGGGCAGTTTCTGAATGTGATTTGCTTATTCTTCTTGGAGCAAGAGTGGGGGACAGAGCGGTTACGGCGCTGAAAAACCGTGACAATCTAAAGGTAATCCATATTGATATTGATCCTGCGGAAATCGGCAAAAGTATTCCTGCGGCAGTACCTGTTGTAGGTGACGCCGCAATAATTATTCGTCAGATTCTTGAGGGAGTTGCTCCCAAAAAGCACGATGAATGGGTAAGCTATCTTACCGAAATCAAAAACGACAGTGAAAAGGACAAGGCTATTGAAGCGACCGAGGGTACTGTTAATCCCAAAGCCTTTGTAAAGGCGCTGAACAAGCATTTGCCCGAACATTCCGTAATTGTTGCGGACGTGGGACAGAATCAGATATGGACCTGCAACAACATTGAGCTTGGAGAGCAGGGACGTTTCCTCACAGCAGGGGGCATGGGCACAATGGGCTACTCACTTCCTGCGGCAATCGGCGCAAAAAAGGCTGACGAAAGCGCAGAGGTAATTGCAGTCTGCGGCGACGGCAGCTTTCAGATGCAGCTTATGGAGCTTGCAACTGCCGTTCAGCATAACATAAACGTTAAAATTATAGTCATGGTCAACAACCGTCTTGGTATGGTAAGAGAGGTTCAGACAAACAAGTACGACAATCATCTTATCGCCGTGTTCCTTGACGGAAGCCCCGATTTTATCAAGCTTGCCGCCGCTTACGGAATAAGCGGTGAAAACGTCACCGATATTTCACAGGCAGACGGTGCGGTGGAGCGAATGATAAAATCAGACAAGCCATATATGCTTCAGGTATTTGTTGACGAGAACGAAAAGACAATTCTGTAATTTCGGGAAAGGACTATATGAAACACACAATTTCCATACTGGTTGAAAACCATGCGGGCGTCCTTGCACGAATTGCAGGCTTATTTGCCCGCAGAGGATATAATATTCACAGCCTGGCTGTGGGTGTGACCGATAACGAAAACGTATCGAGAATTACTATTGTTGCCGAGGGCACGGAGTACACTCTTGAACAGATTGAAAAGCAGCTTAACAAGCTGATTGACGTTATCAAGGTCAAGACGGTAAGCGGCGAGGAGCTGCTTTCAAGAGAGCTGGTGCTTATCAAGGTAAGCTGTACGGCGGCTCAGAGAGCGGATTTAATCTCAATTGCCGACATAACAAAGGCGAAAATTTCCGATATTTCCGTAAACACAATGACCCTTGAGCTTTCGGACTGCGAGCAACGGCTTGCAACCTTTGAGGAATTGCTCAGACCCTACGGAATAAAGGAGGTTGTCCGCACGGGTACAATCGCAATGCAAAAGGGAAGTACCTCGCTGAAAGTTTAAGTAAACTACGTCGAAAGGCGCTAAAAAATAAAGGAGAACAAAAACAATGGCAAAAATGTATCATCAGGAAGACTGCAATCTTTCACTCTTAGACGGCAAGACCGTTGCAATTATCGGCTACGGCAGCCAGGGACACGCACACGCTCTCAACTTAAAGGACAGCGGCGTTAATGTAGTAATCGGTCTTTACAACGGAAGCAAGAGCTGGGCAAAGGCTGAAGCAGCAGGCTTCAAGGTAATGACAGCAGCTGACGCAGCAAAGGCAGCAGACATCATCATGATTCTTATCAATGATGAAAGACAGGCTGATATGTACAAGGAGAGCATTGCTCCAAACCTTACAGCAGGCAAGACCCTTGCTTTTGCTCACGGCTTCAACATTCACTTCGGTCAGATTATCCCACCCGCTGACGTTGACGTAATAATGGTTGCTCCAAAGGGTCCGGGACACACAGTACGTTCCGAATACACAATCGGCAGAGGCGTTCCTTGCTTAGTTGCTGTTCATCAGGACGCAACAGGCAGAGCACTTGATACAGGTCTTGCTTATGCGGCAGGTATCGGCGGCTCAAGAGCAGGCGTTCTTATGACAACATTCCAGTGCGAAACAGAAACAGACCTGTTCGGCGAACAGTGCGTTCTCTGCGGCGGCGTTACAGCTTTAATGAAGGCCGGCTTTGAAACACTGGTTGAAGCGGGCTACGACCCACAGAACGCTTACTTCGAGTGCATTCACGAAATGAAGCTTATCGTTGACCTTATCTACAAGGGCGGCTTCCAGATGATGAGATACTCCATTTCCGATACTGCTGAATTCGGCGATTACGAAATCGGCAAGCGCTTAATCACAGAAGAAACAAAGAAGGAAATGAAGAAGGTTCTCCACGAAATTCAGGACGGCACATTCGCTCGCAACTGGATCATGGAAAACAAGATGGGACGTTCACACTTTAACGCTTGCAGACGTATGGAAAGCGAACACCAGCTTGAAAAGGTGGGCGCTGAAATCCGTAAGATGTACGCTTGGAACGACGCAGGCAAGTCTATTGACGAAATCGCTGACGCAAAGTTTGGCAAGTAATTTGGTATTACATACAAAAGGCTGCATTTCAATGATTTGCAGCCTTTTTCTTTTTATGCCAACGGTAAATAGAAAGGCGATACCGAATTTCTCGGTACCGCCTTTGCTATGTCAAAAGAGGGGGAATTATTTTACTGAAACTGCGCCTGCTTTGACTACCTGCTCCTGACCTGCGTCGGATAATGCAAATTCAAGATAAGCCTTTACAAGCTCGCTGTCGTTGCCTTCCTTATATACGCAGATGAACGGACGCTGGATTGGGAATGTGCCGTCCTTTACGGTCGCTTCGCTCGGTGCAACGCCGTCAATGCTGAGTGCCTTTACGGAGTCGTCAACGTTTGCAAGGGAAGCGTAGCCGATAGCGCCTGCTGTTGTGCTTACTGTTGAAATAACTGTACCTGTGCTTTCAAGCTCCTGTGCGTAAGCGGGTGTGGAGTTCTTCATTACAATGCTTTCAAAGCCGTCACGAGTACCTGAGCCGTCTTCACGTCCGATTACAACGATTGCCTTATCGTCGCCGCCAACCTCGCTCCAGTTCTTGATTTCGCCGGAATAAATCTTTTCAAGCTGTTCAAGTGTAAGGTCTGTAACCTTGTTTTCGTTGTTTACAACGATTGCGATACCGTCAATACCGATTGTTGTGGTAACAAGTCCTGTTTCCTCTGCCTTAAGAGCACGGCTTGAGTTACCGATGTCGATTTTGCCTTCCATTGCTTCCTGAATGCCTGTGCCCGAGCCTGTAAGGTCAAGGGTGATTGTAACGCCGGGATACTTTTCGCAAAATGCGCCGTTAAGAGCCTTTGCAACCTTTTCCATGGAGGTCGAGCCGTTGATTGCAAGTGTGCCTGTAAGCTCGGCTGTTGCTGTATCATTTGCTGCTGTTGTTGTCTGGGGAGCGGCTGTTGTTGTTCCCTGTGTTGTTGTTTCGGCTGTTGCTCCGCAGCCAGCGATTGAACCTATTAAAAGTCCCATGGCTGCCATTGATGTAATAATTTTTTTCATTTTTTATTGCCCTTTCTGTTATCTTTTATCTTTGTGCTTTCCTTTGCACCGCATTCAGTATAGCACTAACCTGTTTCCGATAAAAGCAAATACATCTGTATATTTTGTAAAATCCCCGTAAAAATTCAGATGGGGCAAAATTACAGAAAAAAAGATTGACGCAGAGCCTTTCGGCGTCAACGGCAATCCATAAAGAGAAAAGGTAAATGAAGAAAGATGTGTGCTTAAACTATTTCCTAATCAACCTATAGACCTTGTCTATAGGTTGAACCCACCGCTTTGCGGTGGGTGCGGCGAAGCCGCAGGAAAGCCGTTCAATACTAATTCAGTCAAAACCTATGGTTTTGACTTGCCGCCATTTAGGCGGATCTCCTTATAGACTTTGTCTATAAGGAGATTAGGAATTAGTATTACCACGTTTTTTATTATGCCATATTTATTCACAAAATAAAACATAGAGAGGGTAATTTTTCGGTAAAACATTTGTAAACACAGAAAAGCCCCTGAATTTACAGAAGCTTCTCTATGTGTTTATATATAAGGGTAAAAAGATGAATGCGTTTAGTTTCTCACTATTCTGTAATATGCTCTTGCGGTAAGGGAGTAAACGATAAAGTAGATTAGGCTGAAAACGGCAATTGTACCAAGCACGCACAGAGCAAACAGCCACGTTTGGGTAAGCCCTAATAAAGCCAGCATTTTGGTTATCATCTTGAATGCAAAGGCAATATGAACTACCGCAACGGCAAGAGGCAGGAAAAATACGCTTTTTACCTGACTATTGATTACCTTTTTAACTTCCTTTTGGCTTATGCCCACCTTTTCCATAATCTCATAGCGTGATTTGTCCTCATAGCCCTCGGTAATCTGCTTGTAGTAGATTATAAGCACCGTAATCATAAGGAACAAACCGCCTAAGAAAATGCCGATAAACAGCAGTCCGCCGTAAAGCGCAAGCATACTTTTGCTGTCGTTGCCCCTTGTCCCCAGAGTGCATTTTGCAATATCATCGTCATAAGCGTAAAGGTCAAACCGCTGAATATTTTCCGCCGTTCCCTCCAAGTCAAAGCCGTACAAAACGTAATAAGCCGAGCCGCCCGTTATTTGGGACATAACCTCCATATCCTTTACAATAAGATAAACAACGGGGTCTGAATCTATGTTAAGACATTCCGTGCCGAAAAGGCTGTCAACGCTTTCCTTTACGTTAAGGGTAATATTTCCCGGGCTGACTGTGCTTTCGGCGTATTTTTCGTACAGACCGAAAACAATAGCCTCGTTTTCGGCAAGGGTCACATTTCGCCTCTCAATTTCATTATAATCATCAGCAGGAATAATAACATACTGGGTTTCCTCGCTCCATAGCTTGTAATATCTGTATTTGCTTTCGTTGGTTTGCGTAAGGTTGTATTCGGCAAGCTTGTTGTTTATTTCCTCAAAAATCGCCCGGTTTTCGGCTTCGTCTTCCCCATGACACTCGGCGTAGGCGTATCTTGGGTTAACGTTTCGTATATACTGATTCTGCCCTGCATAAAGGGAAATGGTGGTTGAAACGGTAACAAGGACCATTGTGCTTAAAATCGCAATGTTTGCCAGACCCGAGCCGTTCTTTTTCATGCGGTACAGCATTCCCGAAACGGAAATAAAGTGGTTTTTCTTATAGTAATAATTCTTGTTGGCTTTAAGGATTTTCAGCACAATAATGCTGCCCGAAATAAAAAGCAGATATGTTCCGCCGATTACAAACAAAACTGCCACAAAGAAAACTCCTATTGCTACTGCGGAGCTTTCAACGGTAAGGGCAATATAGTAGCCGATAATGAGGAAAATCAGCCCGATAATTCCCAGCGCCCATTTTGCTTTAGGCTCTTTTTCTCCCGCATTGCTGCCATTTAAAAGCTCAACAGGTTTCGCAAGCTTTATCTGCAAAATGTTGAACACAAGGGTTAGTGCGAAAATTACCGCAAAGAGAATGGCGGTTGAGATTATTCCGTTTATCTGGGGCGGAAAATCCGCAAGGGTGTTATAGCCCGTCAGTCTTGCAAGGAACATAAACGCCAGCCTTGAAAAAACAACGCCGCCGATTATGCCAAGAATAATTGAAAAGCCTGCCGTAATAAAGCTTTCCCACAGCATAAGCCTTGCGATTTGCCTTTTGCCCATTCCAAGAATATTTAGCAGTCCAATTTCCTTTTTCCTCTGTTTAATAAGAAATGAGTTGGTGTAAAACATAAAGATTATTGCGAATATGGCGATAACAATACAGCCGAATTGCAAAATAAGCTGAATGTGAATACCGTAAACCATATTTTCGCTTATTTCCCTGCTGACGGACAAGGCGGTCATAATGTAATACATCATTATTGTAAGCACCGAGGTGAGGAGATAGGGATAATAAATCCTGCTGTTCTTGCGGATATTCCGGAATGCAAGCTTGGGGTAAAAGCCTTTATTCAATCCTTTCACCTCCCGATGAAAGCACCGTTAAGGTATCGGCAATTTTCTGATAGAATTGCTCGTTTGTGCTTGCGCCTCGGTAAAGCTGGTTGTAAACCTGACCGTCCTTGATGAAAAGCACTCTGTTTGCGTGGCTTGCCGCCTTGACCGAATGAGTTACCATAAGAATTGTCTGTCCCTTTTGGTTTATTTCGGAGAAAAGACGTAAAAGGCGGTCGGTTGACTTTGAATCGAGAGCCCCTGTTGGCTCGTCCGCAAGAATAAGCTTTGGAGAGGTTATGAGGGCTCTTGCTGCCGCTGTACGCTGCTTTTGTCCGCCCGAAATTTCATAAGGGTATTTGGGCAGTATGTCCGTTATGCCAAGCATATTTGAAATTGGCAGCAGCTTTGCTTTCATTTCGTCGTATTTTTCCCCTTTAAGCACCAAGGGCAGGAAAATATTGTCCATTACCGAAAAGGTGTCTATAAGGTTGAAATCCTGAAAAACAAAGCCAAGATTATCACGTCTGAATGCGGAAATTTCGCTGTCCTTAATGAGAACTGTGTTTTTCCCGTCAAGAATTACCGAGCCGCTTGTGGGCTTGTCGAGAGAGGCAAGAATGTTCAGCAGAGTGGTTTTGCCCGAGCCTGATTCGCCCATTATTGCGGCGTATTCCCCCTCTTCAACGGAGAAGCATACGTTTTTCAGCGCCTCCACCTGATTTCCGCCAAAGCGTGTTGTGTAGATTTTTCTAAGGTTATTTACTTCAAGTAATGCCATAAAATCATTCCTTTCCTGTTACGCCCCTATTCTATCAGATTTGCAGACACCTTTCCATTTGAAAAGCTTACAGTTAAAAATAATTCTTACAATAAACCTTACATTTTTGTAATGCCGGTGAAATACAGCAAAATAAACAAAAAGAGGTTAAATATTTCGATATACCAACCATTGACAATTTGCATAAAAATTGCTATAATAATAAATAACTTTTTATCGATATAAGGCAATATTACTAAGCACAAACTCCTCGGAAGGAAGTGAAACCTCATGATTACCTCAGCGCCATTGCCAAAGCCAACGCTTAATCGTCTGCCCGTATATCTCAACTATCTCAAGGCTCAGAAGCAGGCTGGCGTTGCCAATGTTTCGGCAACCACAATGGCAAACGGACTGGGGCTTAATCACGTTCAGGTACGCAAGGATTTGTCAATGGTAAGCAACGGCGGAAAGCCAAAGGTAGGCTACGACACTGAGGGACTTATGAAGGACATAATGTCCTTTCTGGGCTATGATAACTCCAAGGATGTGGCTCTTGTGGGAGTGGGACGTCTGGGAGCGGCATTGCTGTCCTACAACGGCTTCAGCGAGTACGGACTGGATATTGCGGTGGCTTTCGACAACGATCCCACGCTACATAACACGGAAATAAACGGCATAAAAATTCTCCCCGCAGAAAAGCTGGAGAATATATGCAGCCGCCTTAAAATCCATATTGCCATACTTGCGGTGCCTGCAGAAGCAGCACAGGAAACAGCTGACAGGCTTATAAACGGCGGAATCAAGGCGATTCTCAACTTTGCTCCCGCACACATAAGCGTGCCCGGTGACGTGGTTTTGCAGAACGAAAATATTGCCGCACAGCTTGCCATACTTTCCAAAACCTTTGAGGAAAAGAAAACAGTTTAAACATAATATCAGGAGGAAATAATAATGGTTGAAATTAAGGTTTGCATAGGCAGCGCATGTCATCTGAAGGGCTCGTACAATGTTATCACAGGCTTGCAGAAGCTGATTGACGACAACAAGCTTGGCGAAAAGGTACAGCTTCGCTCCCAGTTCTGTATGGGCAATTGTCAGAACGGCGTTTCGGTTGGCATTGGCGACAAGATTTACAGCGTTTCTCCCGATACGGTTGAAGCCTTTTACAACGAAAATGTTGTTCCGCTTTTGTAATATTCTCCCCTTGTTCCTTTTGGAATAAGGGGATTTTCATTTTATATGGGAGGTCGTGTTGAAAAAACTCACCCGTTGTGCTATAATAATCCGTAAAGAAACATAAAGGATTATGCTATGGACAATAAAATTTACTGCTCAACAGGCGCATTTGTGGGCAGAGCAAACAACAGAAATTACGGACTTGTTTCGGAAAGCAGAGGAAAGCTTCATTGCGACGGCTATGAGTTTATGATGTTCGGCTCGTGGAATGAACAGATAAAGGCGCTTGAAAAGGCGCTTACCGAAAGCGGCTGTGAGTTTCCCGTGTTTCATTTTGACAAAACAATCGGTGACCGAATCAGCCGCAATGAAAAGAATGACTTGGAAGAGGCGCTGAGGCTTTTTGAAATGAACTGTGCTCTTGCCGAGAAAATCGGCGCAAGGCTTGGTGTGTTTCATTTGTGGGGCGGACTTGCCTCGGATGGGAATATTGACTTCAATATATCGCTGTACCCAAGGCTCTTGGAAACTGCCGCAAGGCACAATGTGCTGCTTACAATAGAAAACGTGGTGTGCAACAGGGAAAATCCGTTTAAGCATCTTAATACGCTGCATGAAAAATATCCCCACTTGTCGGTAACAATAGACACGCGGTTTACGGAATTTCACGGAATGACAGGTGAACTGTTTTGCGACAGAAACAAATGGCTCTGGCAAGGTGCGGTAAAGCATATTCACTTAAGCGACTACAAAGGCGGCATAATGGATTGGGAAAGCTTAAAGGCGCTGGAGCTTGGAGCAGGACAGATTGATTTTGATTATATTTTCGATAATCTGCAAAGGGTGGGCTATAAGGGCAGCTTTACCCTTGAATCCACCTGCATTGAGCCTGAACTGAACACCGAAAGACTAAACAGAAATTTAGATTATATAAAGAAAGCTGGAGAAAAGAAATGGCAGAATTTAAAACAAACGTAATGAGAATACTGGAGCAGAAGAAAATCCCCTACAACGCTTACGAATACCCCCACGAAGACGGCTGCGTTGACGGAATTGGGGTGGCAAAGCTGTTGGGGCAGAATCCCGACTGCGTTTTCAAGACCCTTGTTACACAGGGGGCAAGCAAGAATTATTTTGTATTCGTCGTTCCCGTGGCAAAGGAGCTTGACCTGAAAAAAGCCGCAAAATCCGTTGGGGAAAAGTCGGTGGCAATGATTCACGTTGCAGATATAAACAAAATCACGGGATATATAAGAGGCGGCTGTTCTCCCGTAGGAATGAAAAAGCAGTTTAAAACCACCTTTGCAAAGGAATGTGAAACCATTGACAAAATCATTGTAAGCGCGGGGAAAATCGGCTATCAGATTGAAACAAAGCCAGCCGACCTTATCGGGCTTGTAAGAGGACAGGTGGCGGATATTACCTTTGAGGAATAATTCACCGCTCAAAATCAAGTATTGCACTTTTCCCGATTATATGGTACAATATTAAAGCAAAAATGCAGTAACGGAGATAAAAATGAACATACTTTTAAAGAACATATCCGCTGTTTTGCCCGATGAAAAGGGTTATTCGGTGAAAAACTGCGATATTTACATCAGGGGCAATGAAATTGCGGCAATTGACAATGCCCCCGAGGGATTTAAGGCGGAAAAGGTAATCGACGGTACAGACCGTCTTGCAATCCCCGGACTTGTAAACAGCCATACTCACACCTATATGTCCGTTTTCAGAAACCTTGCGGACGATTTAAGCTTCAACGACTGGCTTTTCGGCAACATTATGCCCAGAGAGGACAAGCTGTCGGGAGAGGACGCCTACTGGGGCGCAATGCTTGCCTGTGCGGAAATGCTGAAAACAGGCACAACCGCTTGTCTTGATATGCATATGTTTCCCAATATGACCGCAAAGGCGGCTGATGAAACGGGAATGAGAATTTGCCTTTCAAGAGGTCTTGTAGGCAGCGACAGAGATGATTTGAGCAGGATAAACCAGCATAAGCTTGAAATGGAAACCTGGAAGGACAATCCCAGAATAAGCTTCAAATTCGGCCCTCACGCTATTTACACTACTGAAAGACCTTATCTTGAGCTTGTTGTTGAGCAGGCTAAGGAGTACGGACAGGGAATACACATTCACCTTTCGGAAACAAGAGGCGAGGTTGAGGACGCTTATAAGAAATACGGCAAATCCCCCGTTGAATATCTGGACGAAATCGGGCTTTTTGATGTGCCTTGTACAGCGGCGCACTGCGTTCACCTGTCGGACAGCGACATTGACATTCTTGCAAGGAAAAACGTCAGCGTTGCCCTTAACCCAATGAGCAACCTTAAGCTTGGAAACGGCTTTGCTCCCGTGCCTAAGCTTTACGAAAAGGGAATAAACCTTTGTATAGGCACTGACAGCGCCGCAAGCAACAATACGCTTAATCTGTTCAGCGATATGAATTACACGGGGCTTATCCACAAGGGAACAACCGAAAATCCGCAGGCAATAAGTGCCGAGGACGTGCTTGCCTTTGCCACAAGAAACGGCGCAAGGGCACTTGGCATTGACAAATGCGGCGATATAAAGGTGGGCTATAAGGCGGATATTGCTATTCTCGACCTTAACAGACCCCAATTCTGCCCAAGACATAATTTAGTTTCAGCGCTGACCTATTCGGCAAACGGCAGCGAGGTGGATACGGTTATCTGCAACGGCGAAATCTGCGTTGAAAATGGCAGACTGACCCGTGTTGACGAAGAAAAGATTTACTATATGGCAAATAAAACAATGGAAAGAATCAAGTAGGAGGAATTTTTATGGCAAGCGAAATCCGTGATGAAAGCTTATGGGAAAGCGGAAAAAGAAAAATTGACTGGGTAAAGGGAAATATGCCCCTTTTAAACGGCATTGAGGAAGAATTCAGCAAAACAAAGCCCTTTGCGGGACTTAAGGTGGCATTGTCCGTTCATCTTGAAGCAAAGACTGCATATCTCTGCAAGGTTCTTGCGGCAGGCGGCGCTGAAATGTACGTTACAGGCAGCAATCCGCTGTCAACTCAGGATGACGTAGCAGCTGCTTTGGTGCACGACGGTCTTAACGTTTTTGCTTGGTACAATGCAACTCCCGAGGAATATCATCACCACACACAGAAGGTTATCGAGGTTGGACCCAACATCATTATCGACGACGGCGGCGACCTTGTAAACCTTATTCACAACGAATATCCTCAGCTTATCCCCAACGTTATCGGCGGCTGCGAGGAAACAACAACGGGCATTATCAGACTTATTTCCATGAACAAGGACAAGCAGCTGAAATTCCCTATGGTTCTTGTAAACGACGCCGACTGCAAGCATCTGTTCGACAACAGATACGGCACAGGTCAGTCCGTTTGGGACGGTATCAACAGAACAACAAACCTTATCGTTGCAGGAAAGAACGTTGTTGTTGCAGGCTACGGCTGGTGCGGCAAGGGCGTTGCAATGAGAGCAAAGGGACTTGGCGCTTCGGTTATCGTTACCGAAATCAACCCCATAAGAGCAATGGAGGCTGTAATGGACGGCTTCAAGGTAATGCCTATGGTTGAGGCTGCAAAGGTGGGCGACTTCTTTGTAACTGTAACAGGCTGCCGCGATGTTATCTGTGAGGACAGCTTCTACAATATGAAGGACGGCGCAATTTGCTGCAACGCAGGACATTTTGACGTTGAGGTTGACGTTGCAAGACTTCGTGAAATTGCGGTTGAAACAAAGCTTGCCCGCAACAATATTATGGGCTATAAGCTTAAAAACGGCAACTGGATTTACGTTATTGCAGAGGGCAGACTGGTAAATCTTGCGGCAGGTGACGGACACCCGGCGGAAATTATGGATATGAGCTTTGCAATTCAGGCGCTCAGTGCGCTTCACCTTGTAAAGAACAAGGGAAAGTTCGACGATATGATTATCAACGTTCCCAAAGAGGTTGACTACGAGGTTGCAACCCGTAAGCTGAAATTCTGGGGAACAAGCATTGACAAGCTGACGGACGTACAGGAAAAGTACCTTAACAGCTGGGAAGTGTAATATAAAAAGCCATGCATCATAACGGGTGCATGGCTTTGTTTATGCGTTTTCTTTGGACGGAGGCTGTTGGGGTGCGGATTTTTCAGCACTTGGCTGACTGTCGGGCAGTATTGATGTATCTTTAAGCAAGCTTTTCAGCAGATTGTCTATTTCGCTTTGGGATAATACCTGCATATTTACACCCCTCCTTTTTTAATAAAATCATTATACCATAACCGCAAGGTTATGGTATAATCGTCCGATACGCAGGAAGCAAATCATAGATTTGCGAATCTGCGAGGACAATTGAGATAATTATAATAAACGCTTTGCGTTTATTATAGCATATCTTTCTTTTCTTTGCAATAATTTACAGAAAAATATTTCACGGTAAAGCATAAAAATATAAAAATTCTTGAATTTTTTTGAAAATGTTGGTTTACAATAGAAGCGTTACAATAAATAAAAAAATAGTAGCGGAAA
>JBJERI010000272.1:0-24693 GCA_051882195.1 Ruminiclostridium sp.
ACTTACACCAACAACTTGAAAAAAGCCACAAGACGGACCGCCGTCCTCACAAGCAAAATCCTTTTTATAAAAGTGCCGATAAGCACTACACCAACTTGAAACTCGCAAAGCGAGTTTCTTAAGCCCCCCTGCGGCGATTGAGCAGGTGCATTTCTTTTCCCTTTTCTTTGGGCAAGCAAAGAAAAGGGCGAGGGGTTGCTGCTCTCCTATAACTAAAGCCAAGGCTATCAAGGGGGCGAGTAGCCCCCTTAAAACCAACTAAAAAATCAAAACAAACACAAAGGGGGGAATAAAAAAGGGGGCGAGTAGCCCCCTTAAAACCAACTTAAAAATCCAAACAAATACAAAACGGGTTCAAAAAAAAGGGGCGAGCAGCCCCAATTCCCCCACAATGGGGTTTGAAAAGGGGCAAAGCCTCTTTCGACAATAGCGAGGGCAAATCAAAAGGGGGCGAGCAGCCCCCAACCTTTTTTAGTTCTGAAAGAAGATTTTTTGCTCGTTTATCAGCGGATACCTTGAAAGTGCCGTTCCGTCCAGCTTTGCCTTGTGCATATCAACCCCCACAATCTGTCTGTTTTCGTAGGTGGAGTAGTAGTAAATGCCCTTTGAGCAGTTGCAGCAGGAGGTGTAAAGGGTAATCTCGTACTCCCCCTCTCTTACCTCGCAGCAGCCTCTCTGCTGTTCCACCGAGCCTAAAATGTGGAAAAACTGGCTGACGCTTTCGTTTTCGCTGTCTCCCGAAACCGAGTTCATACGGGTAAATGCAACCCTTACAAAACGTGACTGGGAGGACAAATCCCCCGGCAGTCCAAGTGCGCCCATACCTCTGCTGTAAGCCGTTAAGTCAAGACCTGCCGCAAACTTGTTTTCGGGCTGCTTTGGGGAAAGCGCCATATAATTGTTCAGCATAAACATCTGACGGTCAAAGGGCGGATTGTTTGTAAGCACTCCCGCAGGGTTGTCGTAAACGTGCATTCCGTCCCTCATTGCCTCGACCACAATACATTCGTTTTCGTCCGCAATTATCCAGTGCAGCTGTGCGCAGGGCAGCTTGTCGCTGAACTGCACCGAGGTGATGTTGATATTTGCAAGCTTTTCCCTTGCCTCGGAAACGGTTGCGCAGCTGCCAAGAATGTAGGGAATAAACTCAAACTGTGCAATGTTATCCTTGCCGCTTATGACGTCGTTATAGCAGGCGTTTCCCACGAAGTTGAGCCCTGCCATGCCAAGTCCCTTTTCGTTTATTCCGTCGTAGTAAAGGGGAACGCCCTCCGCAACGTGAGCCATGCCGATTATTGCGTAATGGGAAGAAAGACCGTCTGCATTGCGGAATTTAAAGGGGAAATTCCGTGGTGTAATGGTGATTTCATCGCCGTAGGAAAACTCATAATCAAGAGTTCTGCCGAAGTAAAAATCCTTTGTTTTATAGGTTGTCGCTGTGCACATAATAATCTCCTTTTCTCATTGTTTTTCCCTTGTGAAAGCCAATTATTCATTTAATACTAATAACCAATTAACCTATGGATAAATACAACGGCTATAATACGTCCACTCTACGTCAAACGACCTTGACAGGCGCCAGCCTGCCTGCGGTCGTTTTCCTTGATTGGACGTATTCTATCCGCCGTCTTTATCCATAGAACAATCGGTTATTAGTATAAAAACGCATTTTGGGGAATCCCTTAAGATTCCCCAATAATTTTATTATAGCTGCGATTTGATAACCGCCTTTGCCTTTGCCATTTCCTCAACAAAATCGGGATAAAGCTCCATGGCTCTTTCAATGTCCGCTCCGTTTTTGAGGCAGTCGCAGAACCTTGTTACCGTCCTGTAAAGCCCGTTTATGCTGAGATTGCCTATTATGCCTTTAAGCTTGTGAGCCGTTTCGTAAGCCTTTTCGTAGTCCTCAGCGCTCATTTGCTCGTATAAAAGCTCCTCCGTATTGTCCTCAACGAACTTTTTCAGATACTTTACATAAAGGGCTTCATATCCCGAAAAGCGCTTCAGTCCCTCGTCATAGTCAATATTTGCCACAGCAAGAGCCGCCTTGTCCATAGCCTTTCCCTCCGTTATTTGATTGTCGCTTCGGAAACAATGGATTTCATTGTTTCAGCCTTTCTGTGACGGTATTCGACAACGTTCTTGACGCGAAGCTTTACAAGGTCGTCAATAAAGGGCTTGTAGATTACGTCGTTTGCGCCCATTGCAATAATGCTCTTGCGCTGCTCCTCAGAGCTGTCCGCCGTGATGATGATTACGGGAATTGCCTCCAGCTCGGGGTACGAGCGCAGAACTCCAAGAAACTCGCTGCCGTCCATTACGGGCATCACAATATCAAGGAGAATTGCGTCTACTTGTCCTTTAAGCTCTTTCAGCTTTTCCAGCGCATCTCTGCCGTTATCCGCCTCGATAACGCTGTAATCGTCAATGAACATCATTTTCAGCACATCTCTGTTGATTTCGGCGTCATCGATAATCATTATTCTGCTGAATGAGCTGGTCTCCGTTTCCATTGCCTTGCGGTAGGTCATAAGCTCGTCGTCAAGGCGCTTCTGAGCGGTAACATCGGAGAAAATTCCGTAGATAATGTCCTTGCCGTCCGCCTTGTTTATGTAGCTTAGCTTAATATTTATCCAAGCCTCGCCGCCGGGCATTTTTCTGCGGTAATCAACGCTTCTGCCCTCTCCTGTGGTAACAACCTCGTACATTGCACGCATTACTCCTTCCATGTCAAGATCGTTTACATTTTTTGTGGGAGAAAGGAAATCGTCCTTGTTTTCCGAATAGCCGAAAAGGTCGTAATAAGCGTTGTTTACACGGATTATTTCAACATTGCCCTGCTCGTATTCGATAATGGCAACGGGCTGCATTATGTTGCTTACGATAAAGTCGTTGTCCCATATATTTGCAATATCGAAGCTGCTTTCGTCCTTGCTTTCGGCATAGACTTCCTCGCTGTCAAGGTACTTTTCGTAATCCTCAACAGGCATTGGCTTTGCGAAATAGAAGCCCTGAACATATTCGCAGCCGAGGGATTTGAGAAATTCCACCTGCTCCTTTGTTTCAACGCCCTCTGCAATAACAGGGATTTTCAGCCACTTCGCCATTCTGATAACGGAGGCGATAATGCTTTTTCCTCTGCCCTCCACCGCCGACTTTGAGAAAAAGCGCATATCGATTTTCAGCACGCTTACGTCAATGTCCTTAAGCACGCTTAAGGAGGAATAACCGCTGCCGAAATCGTCCATAAGGATAATAAAGCCTGCGTCCTTAAGCTCCTTCATTATCTGAATCGTTTTTTCGGGGTTATCGGTGTAAGCGCTTTCCGTAAGCTCAAGGTTAAGCAGATTGTGGGGAATTCCGTACTTTTCGGTAATACCCAGAATATGGCTTACAAGCTTGGGGTTTGACAAATCAACACGGGATACGTTGACGGAAATCGGGTGAGGCGTCTTGCCCTCGTCAATCCATCTCCGCAAATCCTTGCACACCCGCTCCCAAACATAGCTGTCCAGCTTGCTTATAAAGCCGTTATGCTCGAAAATGGGTATGAACTTGCCCGGTGAAATCATTCCCTTTTCGGGGTGAATCCACCTTACAAGAGCCTCTGCTCCTGCGGGGCGGTTTGTTCTTATATCGTACTTGGTCTGATACCAGACGTGGAACTGGTTTTCCTTAATGGCGGCGTTCATGTCGTTGACGATTTCCTGCTCCTGCTCGATACGCTTGCCCATTTCCTCATCGTAGAAAGCGTAGTTGGAGAAGTAGCTGCCCTTGCAGCTTTTTACCGCTAAATTTGCCCTGTCGAAAATAGTGTCAACAGGAGTATTGCTGTCGGTTATTTCGTAAATGCCGAATGCGGGCACCATATCAAAGTTAATGGAAAAGCTCTTTAAAATGCGGCTGCACTGGTGAACCGCGTCCAGTATTTCATCACGGTTCTGGGTCGGGATACAAATTCCGAATATGTCCCCGTCAATTCTGCCGTATGCCGACTTTTCGTATCTTGCCGCATAAACCGAAAGGTTTCTTCCTATATATTTCAGCATTTCATCTCCCGTTTCCATACCGAAATAGGAGTTGATAAGATGAAATCTGTCTATATCAAAGCGTATAAAGGTGAATTTATCATCGGGATTGTCCATAAGCAGGGCGTGAGTTTCCTCGAAAAACTTCTTTTTGCTGTAAATTCCCGTAAGGGTGTCGTATTCCGAGCGGCGCTTAAGCTCCTTAAAAGAGGAATACTGTATTCTTAAAATAGCGTTTCCCAGCCTGATTTTCACAATTTCAGGGACAAAGGGCTTAAGGACAATATCCCACGCTCCCGCTTTAAGAGCCTTTATTTCCACATTCTTGTCCTTGTTGTCCGTAACCACGATTACGGGCACGCTGCCGTTTTCCGCTCTCTTTGAGAAAATATTCAGAAACTCAAAGCCGTCCATAACGGGCATGGTAAGGTCAAGTATAATGGCTGTTACAGCGTTGCTGTCAAGCAAATCAAGAGCTTCCGCTCCGTTCTGAGCTGTTATAACGTTGTATTCATCATGCAAGGTTTCTTCGAGAAGCTTTCTGATGACGGCGCTGTCGTCAACAATTAGAATAGTTTTTCGATTAGGCATAGATATTCCTTTCCCATATTTCGTGCTATGCGAACACGTCTTATTCTATAATATATTTCACCTTTCACCTATGATTTACCATTTAATATTATAGCATAAGCATAATTTATTTACAACAGGGAATACCATATTTTAACTCTTGCTGCTTTATTTATATAATTAAAATACAGAAACGTTATCACTTTAATGCAGCAATGCAGTTAAAATGACAACGCTTTTTTATAATGTCAATGACTGTCAGCGTTTTCACTTACCGCCTTTTCGCCCATCCACATTTTTTTATCGGCAACAAAGCCAAGTCTGCCGTACCAATCCACTAACTCCACATATCTCAGCTCAATGCCTGTGCAGCCTTGATTTTTCAGCAGATTTGCTCCTGCCATAACCATTTGCAGTCCAATTCCCTGCTTTCTCGCTTCGGGAATAACGCCCACGCAGCCTATACTGCCCAGCTTTTCGTGAGGCCTTTTAAACAGTCCCCCGTCCGCCGAAAGCAGCTGAAAGCCGCATATTACGCCGTTTTTCTCGGCAACAAGACAGTCCTCGTCGCTGTCCTTAAAATAGCACACCCAGTCCTCCGCAACCTTTTTTACAGCCTCGCACACTGCGGCTTCCTCCCTCTTTTCCGCAATTCGGAAGGTTACGTTTCCGCAAGGGGGAATTTTAATCCTTTCGGGGCAGTAATCCCCCATTTTAAGGGTCATATTTACGCTTACAAAATCGGAGGAGTAGCCCCTCTTTTGGAAGAACTCCACAGCGCCCTCGTTTTCCGTGGGAACGCCCTGCAAAAGGTAATTTTCGCAGCCTCTGCCCAAAGTGATACGGGTCTTGTTCTGCTTTGCAATGTATTTTTCAGCCTGAGAAAGAAGCTCCGAGCCTATACCCCTGTTTCTGTAAGGGGGAGAAACGCACAGCATGGTTACAGCGCCGCCGCTTACAATGCAGTAGCCTATAAGCTTATCCTTGTGGTATTTGCGGAAAAGCTGGGCATAATCGGGCTTAAGGGAATGGTGAAATGCGTCCTTTGAAACGGGATATTTGGGGAAGCTTTCCTTATAAATACTGTACAGTTTCTCAAGCATATCTTTCTCCAAAAATATGTCACACCACAACGGTCAGGAAACGCTTGTACTCGTTTACGTCCTGACAGCGTGATCTTGCTACTTCGTCTGTAATAATGCCTGTTCTTACAAGTCTTGCCAAATCCTGATCGAGAGTGAACATTCCCGACGCACGGCCTGTTGCAATTGCGGACGGAATCTGGAATATCTTGCCCTCACGGATATTTGCCGCAATAGCGTCGGTAACGTTAAGCAGCTCCAGCGCCGCAACACGTCCCTTTCCGTCTGCGGTAGGAACAAGGGTCTGGGAAACAACGCCAACCAGCGAGTTTGCCAGCTGGGCACGAATCTGATTCTGGGAGTGAGGGGGATAAACGTCGATAATACGGTCGATTGTTTCAGCGGCGCCTGTGGTATGCAGAGTTGAAAGCACAAGGTGTCCTGTTTCTGCGGCGGTAATGGCGGCGTTGATTGTTTCAAAGTCACGCATTTCTCCTACCAGGATTACGTCAGGGTCCTCACGGAGAGCGGCACGAAGCGCTCCTGCAAAGCTGTCAACGTCCACGTTTACTTCACGCTGGTTGATCATTGACTGCTTATGGTTGTGAAGATATTCGATAGGGTCCTCGATAGTGATAACGTGACAGTTCTTCGAGCGGTTGATATGGTCTATCATAGCCGCAAGGGTAGTTGACTTACCCGAACCGGTAGGGCCTGTTACAAGGACAAGTCCTCTCGGTCTTAACGCAAAATCGCCTAACAGATTAGGCAGCAGCAGGTCGGAAAGGGTCGGAATGTCGTTTCTTAAAAGACGGAAAGCGATTGCGTGATAGCCTCTCTGTCTGTAAACATTGACGCGGTGTCGGAAGCCTGCGGTTGAAACGTAGGAAAAGTCGGCGTCCTCGCCCTTTGAAATAATCTGCTTATGCTTGATGGTAGTGATCTGATTTATAACGTTTACGATAATCGGCTCGGTACATTCGGGGTATTTTATCATTTTCTGAATTGAGCCGTGAAGACGGATAATAGGAGGAAGACCAGCGGTAAAGTGAAGGTCGGAGGCTCCCATATCTCTTGCTTCGTCAAGAATCTGGTTGATGTCAATGTTCATTTTATAATTTCTCCTTCGGGATTTCCTGCTCCAAAATATTTATGGCAATTCCGCACAAAGATTGTGCGCATATTGCGCCGTCAGATTTTTCGTAAGATTGTACAAAAACGACGCAGGCGGGCTGATGCCCGTCAAGGAGTTTTTGTGCGATATGACGGAAAATATGCAAGCAAGATGTGCGCAAAATCCAATAAATGGTCTTTGTGCGGTGTTGCCTTATACATTATACTGTGTATGTAGCCTTTACAAGCTCGTCAAGGGTTGTTTTTCCTGCAAGCACCATTTCCGCAACGTTTTCACGCAGCAGCTTTGTACCGTTTTTGGCAGCCTGCTTGCCGATAGTTTCGGCAGTTGCGTTCTGGGAAATAAGCTCCTTGATGTCGTTGGTGCTGACGATAATTTCGTGAATAGCGGTACGGCCCTTGTAGCCTGTGTTGTGGCACTCGCGGCAGCCGCCGTAATGAGCCTTGCATACCTTTACGGGCTTATCTACGCCTACAAGCCTTAAATCGGCAGGCTCGGTAAGAGTTATCGTTTCCTTGCAGGAGGGGCAAAGCACCTTAACAAGTCGCTGTGCGATAACGCCGATAAGAGAAGAAGCAACCATATACGGCGCAACTCCCATATCAACAAGACGGAGAATTGTACTTGCAGCGTCGTTTGTATGGAGGGTGGAAAGCACCAAGTGACCTGTGATAGCGGCACGGATAGCGATGTCGGCTGTTTCGCCGTCACGGATTTCTCCGACCATTACTATATCAGGGTCCTGACGGAGGATTGAACGGAGGGCTGCCGCAAAGGTAAGTCCCGCCTTTTCGTTCATCTGGCACTGGTTTACGCCGTCGATTTTCTTTTCCACAGGGTCCTCAACGGTAACGATGTTTACGTTAGGCTTGCTCAGCTCGCCAAGGGTTGCGTAAAGGGTTGTTGATTTACCCGAACCTGTAGGACCTGTTACCAGCATAACGCCGTGAGGACAGCGGATAATCTGCTTGAACATTTCGTAGTTGTAATCCGTCATACCGAGGTCGGTAATCTTTCTTGCCTTTTCGTCGCCTGTTGCAAGCAGACGGATAACGCACTTTTCGCCGTAAACGGTAGGAATGGTGGAAACACGCATATCCTGCTTTACATTGTCGATTACAACGCCGAAACGTCCGTCAAGAGGGATTCTCTTTTCGGCGATGTTCATACCGCCGAGGATTTTTATACGGGTGATAAGGGAGTTATGTACGGTTGGCTTAACGGACATATTCTGCTCAACAAGCTCGCCGTCGATACGGAAACGGATTCTTGTTCTGTCCTTGAAGGGCTCGATATGAATATCGGAAGCGTCGCTGTGGAATGCACGGTCGATAATGGTGTTAACCAGCTTAACGATTGGCGCATTGTCAACACGCTCGTCGGATTCCTCCTCAGCAGCCTGCTCTCCGTTTTCGTCGTACTGCTTTGCAATATCGTCCATAACCGTTGAAACGGTGTTTGCGGAGTACGCCTTGTTGATTGTTTCAAGGATAGCCGACTTTGTAGCAAGCACGGCGTGGATTTCCATACCCGTTGTGATTTTCAGCTCTTCGAAAATGAAGAAGTTTACAGGGTCGTTGGTTGCAACGTAAAGACGACCGTTCTGTATTTTAAAGGCAACGACAGTATTTTTCTTAGCAATCGCCTCCGGGATTTTCTTTACTGCTTCGATTTCTACCTTTGTGGTTGACAGATCCACAAACGGTACCTTAAGTCTTGCGGAAAGGGCATGTGCAAGCTGTGTTTCCGAAACAAGGCCCATTTTTAATAAGGTATCGCCTAACTTAAGCTTTTCCTCCGACTTCTGCTGCTCAGCAAGAGCCATATCAAGCTGTTTCGGTGTGATGTAGCCGCTTTCGACAAGAACTTGTCCGATTGGAATATTTTTCATGTTTTATGACCGTTCCTTCCCTTTAAGAGGATATTTTGCAAGAATAATTGTTGCCTTTGCAGGCTTAATGTGCTACAATAGGTGCAGGACATTTTTTGATTTTATTCAAACCGTTTCCGGTTATAATTAACAAAGGAGCATTATAAAATGACTGATGAGGTTTTTCTTGTTTACACAATTATTTTTTCCGTTTTCGTGTTCATTTTCGGCACGGTAATCGGAAGCTTTCTCAACGTTGTAATCTACCGCACGCCCCGTCACGAATCCCTTATCAAGGGCCGTTCCCATTGCACAACCTGCGGTGCGCAGATCAAGAACAGGGACTTGATTCCCGTAATAAGCTGGATTTTCCTCGGCGGAAAATGCCGCAGCTGCAAAAGCAGGATTTCCGCCCGCTACACAGTTGTTGAGCTGCTTGGCGGAGCGCTTTATCTCCTTGCCTTTCTGCGGTTCAGATTTTCCGCTGAGCTGATTTACTGCTTTATACTTTTCCCCATTCTTATCTGCCTCAGCTTTATTGATATTGACCACATGGAAATTCCCTACTGGTGCAGCATTTCAATTGCCGTTCTGGGACTTATCTCAATTTTCACCGTGAACAATATGCCCTGGTACGAGCATCTTATCGGTGCTGCCATTATTTCCGTGCCCTTTGCGGTGCTTGCCTTTCTTGGGGCTATGGGCGGCGGCGACGTTCAGCTTATTGCCGCAGCGGGACTGCTGCTTGGCTGGGGAATCGTTCCTGCTGCTCTTATCGGTATTCTCACAGGCGCAATTTACGGCGTTGTACATAAGGCTGTCACCAAGAACAGCGAAATGTGCTTCGGCCCGTTCCTCAGCATAGGAATTGCGGTGGGAATGCTTTGGGGGCAGGACATTATACAGTGGTATGTGGGGCTGCTGGGATAAACAACACAAAATGCGGAGGAGTTACCTCCGCTTTTTTGTTATGCGGTATAGTCCCTTACTCTGTAAACCATAACGATACAGCTGTCAGAATCGGGGTATGCCGTTGTAAAATCGCTTAAGTCGGTACTGTCAATTTTTGCGTTGGTTGCAGTGGGCATATTGAGCACCTTGAAATAATTCTCCGCAGGCTTATCAGCAACGTTGCCGTCTGCATCGTAAATCTGTGCGGCTATGCTCATATAGCTTATGCAGGAATCGCCGTTTATGGAATGATCAAAGGTCACCTTGCAGGACATACCGTCGTAATAGGGAGCGTTGAACACGTTATAATCCGAAAGATTTGTTATTTTCGACGCAATATCTCCCGTTGAAGTGACAACGCCTAAATCATAAAGGCGGTAATTTCCCTCTGCGTTTGAGATTATAAGGCAGTGATTTTTTTCGCCCGTACCGCAGGTAAGCTGACCGAAAAGAGTTGCCGTCTTTGCGGCAAGGTCAGTCTGGTTTGTGCCGCTGATACGGTAGCCGTTAGCCTTTTCCGTGCTGCGCCTTATATATTCGCATACGGAATTTTCAATTCTGTCTGCGAAAGGGTCCTTCTTCATTCCCGAAAGAACGTTTCTTGTTGAAGCGAAAACCGCCATAACCGACCCAAGCAGAACCATTGTTATTACAGTTGCAACCAGCACTTCAACAAGAGTGAAGCCCTTTTTCCGAAATAGCTTTTTCAATTGGATAACCGTCCTTCCTGTAAGGAGTTTTCGTCAGATTGTTACGGTATTGTAATAGCCGGTATTTTTGCCCGAATAGCTGTCGCAGAAAGCGGCGTTATTGGTAGTAGTGTCGGTGCTGTCCTTGTCGATGAAATACTTGCAGAACGAGCCGTAATTTGCGTCGTAATCGTCCTTGGTAATATCGAACTGCACCTGAATTGCAGCTCCTGCGCACTGGGTAAATCTGATGTGAGTGCTTTCCTTTTCGGTGTCAAGCTCGTCATAGTCGTCGGTTGTATAATCCCATCTGCCGTAGCTTACGGAAGGATTTACATTATACGCTCCCTTTGGGAGTACAAGCTTAATGGAATATCCCGCAACTGACAGCAGGTTGCTGCTGTCGGTAATGCTGAGATTGAGGGTTATGGTGTCGACAGTTTTTGTTGTATCAAAGGCGGACGCAGTTACCGAAACCTTTGTTACCGCCTTTGTGCCGTACAGATGAGGAGAGGTGGTTTTTATATCGGGCTTTGGTCCTCCGCCGCCTCCGCCGCCGCCTTCGGATTCCTTTGCAATGGTAGCGTCAAGCTTGTTGAGCTGTAAGCCCGACTGATTGTCGCTGGCCTTGTTGCTTACGTCGTCGACCTCGATGCTGACGCCGCCTTCAAAATCTATTGTTAAAGTATCAATCTTATTGACCTCTTTAACATGGGAATTGCCCTCGGCAAAATCCTGTTCCTGCAGGTTAAGGTTTTCCTGATTGTCGTTGTTGCTCTTGTATTCCTTAAGCGCAACGGAAAGAATCCCGCTTACCACTGCGGTCATAAGAGCGAACACCACCAGCGCCACCATACATTCAACCAGTGTGAAGCCGCGCTTGTTTTTTAATTTCATTACGACCCCTCCTTAATTGTAGCCTACAACACGCCAATCGCGGACAACCGAGCTGCCCAGCGGATCGCCCGAAGCGTTCAGCAGATCCTCGAACAAATCGTCCTTTTTGCCGTGATAGTAGTCGAATGGCAAGGTACAGATAAAGGAACGTGTTGTTGACATAATGTAGTCGGATACGATAATACCGCCTATCATTGTAAGAGCGTACTCGTTGTTTTTCAGCTCAAGGGTCATGAACGGAGCGTAAACGAAGCCCGTTATGCCTACGTCCTGATTGTTCAGATCAATGCTTGTATTTACATCGTTGCTTGCGAAGAAAATGTTGTTGTGGATATAAACGTATCTCTTGTTTTCATCAGCAGCGGTATCATCATACTTGCTTCTGACTGACGCCTTGATAAGGTTTTCGTACTGAGTACCTTCAAAATCCTCAAAGGCTGCAATATCGTTTATGGCGATTGAAACTGCGCCTGTGTTCTGAATGTTTGCACGGTCAGCCACTGTAAGGTCTGTGTAATCATCATTGTACTGAATATTTCCGCCCAGCTCAAAGAACCAGCCCATGTGCATTACATAGCTGAAGGTACCCGGCTTGTAGGTAACGCCGTCGGGCAGGAAGAATACAACGTTTCCCGAGCCCTTTACCAGTACATAGGGATTACCTGCCGTGCCGCCGTTGTTCCATGTGAACGCGCTTTTTCCGTCAACGGTGGTATTTGCCTGAAGAGTCAGATAAATATCCTTGCACTTGGGGGTGTTGTAGTATCTTGAAGAAGCGTCAACTGTGTTGCCCTCGGGGTCGGTGTCGCCTATCTGATATTTGCTTACCGACCTCTTTCCCGTTAGGGGATCTATGTCGTAAATATTTGTATCAATGATTATGGGCTTATAGTAAGGAGCGTTGTTGTTATTGTTAACGCTGTCAACGATTGTGCCGCTGTCGTAAATGAAGAAAGCGTTTCTGCCGTCAAAGTTAATGCTTATAGGCGTATCCGAAAGCTTATCTGTAAGATTCCAGCCGAAATACTGGGGATTGCCTAAATTGTCCTTGATATAAGCTGAAATTTCATCGTAGGATTTGGGAACAGTTGATGTATCCCAGCTTGTGGCAGTATAGGTGCTGCCGTCCATATAAGTAGAGCCGCCTATTGACACACCGCCGCTGTCTATAACTAAATTGCCGTTAAGATTAACGTTTCCGTTTACGGACATCCAGTTTAAAACATGGAAATCGCCGTTAATGTACAGATTGCCGTTCATAGCCTTGTCGGCGCTGAAGTCGCCCATTACATAAACGTCGCCGTAAACATTGCCCGTGGTTTTGAAATCGCCGAAGCAGTAAACATTGCCGTAAATCGTGCCTGCGCACTCCATATCGCCAAGAACGTAGATATTTACAGGATCACTCGATGTACCGTAGCCCGAATTACCCGTACTCTTGAAATTTGCGCCTATATAATAGGAGCCGCCCTTTGAATCAAGGCTCTGAGCCTGACTGTTGACGAAGTTGTTGCCTACGATAAGGTCAACCTTTTCTGTGCAGTTGAAAGTAACGTTTTCAAAGGCAAGGGTGCCTGCGCAGATAAGGTCGCCCTGAACGGTGTTGCTGGAGCCGCTTGCAAACATTACAAACTCGTTGTCGAAGAAAGTCCTTGATGTAATGGTCTGACCTGTAAGGTATGTATCGTTGGGCACAAGACCTGTTGATGTAAAGAATCTGTTGTCGAAGCCTGCGGGAGTAGCCGCCGTTGTCATTTCAAGCACACGCTCAATTCTTGCGGTTTCCTCGTTTACGGAAACGTCCGTGATAAGCTTGAAGGCGGTGTTTGAAATTCTTGTGACGGTGATTTTGCAGGCGCCAAGGTCTGTGCCAAGGTCAACCTCGCTTCCCGATGTGGTAAAGGAAGCGCCGTTGGCAAGGCTTATCATTTTCTGCTTGAAGGGGTTGCTGTTTTTCTTGTTTACAATATACGAGGTAACTATATTGTCCACCGAAAGGGCGGTCTGATATGCCTGCTCGCCGCTGTATTCGGCAACTACCTGCTCTCTCTGACCTGCAACGGTAAAATACACCGCCGTAGCCAGAATAATCAGCACCGACATAACCAGCAGTACAATAAACAGTACGCTGCCTCGTTTACTTTTCAAGTTGGAGAACTTCATAATATCACCTCAGATATTGTTCTTTGCTTACTTAATCACTTATCCAGCTCGGGAACGTCCATTGGGTTTACGCAGTAGAGAATAAGGTTTACAGCCGTAGAAACCTTTGAATTGCCGCTGAGCTCGGTTGTTTTTTCCGTTGTGTTGGTAACGGTAATTTCGTTTCCTTCTTCGTCAATCTCAATATTTTCCTCTGATGAAGAAGAGGTCTGCTCGTATGGGATATTGATGGACTGAATGTAGGTTGCCTGTGGCAGCTCGTGAATTGCGTCAAGGAAAGCCTTAAGGTCGTCAAGTCTGCCCTCAACGGTAAAGTTTACGCTTACCGCGCCTACAACCTGAGAATACTGTGCAAGCTCCGCATACTTCATTTCGGGAGTAGGAATAATGTTTCCTTCTTCGTCAACCTCGTATTCCATTTCTTCAGAAACGGAGGAAAGGGACTTTGCGTATTCCTTTAATGGGTATGTTACCTCAACCTCGGTGAAGTCGGTAAGAGAAAGGGTTGAAGCGGTAAGATTGCTGATGTTGAGGGACAGAGTTGACATTTTTGTATCCTCAAGAATCTGCCTTACGATAACGTCGGCTTCCTGGGTTTCAAGATCTCTGTAGAAATTGCCCTCGTACTCCTTTGCGTTGTCGTAGGCTTCCTGTACCTCGTCGTCTATTGTTTCTTCACGCTGGAGGGTAATGTAGATGTTATCTCTTTCAGCCTTTGCGGAATCAAGATTTCTCTTTGAAACATCAATCTGCTGAATTGCGGGCCATGCAAACATAAGCGTGCCTGCCACAAGAATTACTATTGCAACAAATACCATAAGTATTGTTCTTTCGGTTTTACTCAGTTTCAACGCCGTTTCCTCCCTTGATTAACATTGTCAGCGAGAATGTGTATTTTACTTCTTCATCATTTGAGCCCTCTTCTTTGAGCTTTGCGCCGCTGAATCCATTGTATGCGATATTTTCAAAATAGCCCTGATCCTTAAGCGCCTGAACGTAGGTTGACGGCATACTGTCGTCGGTACATTCAAAGGAAACGGAAAGGGAATATTCGCTGATTGCAACGCTGCCTGTTATTTTCATTCCCTCAACAAGGTTTTCTTCCAGCTTTTCAAGCACCTCTGTGATTGCTCTTGGCTTGTTGTCGAACAGGTCGTTTGCCTGCTGAATGCTTGAAAGATAGCTCTGATAGTTGGTAAGCGTGCCTATCTTGTTGTTAAGCTCGGCAAGTCTGCCCTGAAGCTCGGTGTCCTGAATTTCAGCACGGACAACCGCTGTCTGAGCGTCGATTCCTGCGGTGTACATATTTACGCCTACCGTAACGCCGCCTACCAGCACGCAGCAGCCCAGCGCCATAACGCCTAACTTGATGAAGTATGTATTGACGCCCTTCTTTTCCTTAGCCGCAGAGGACTGGAGCAGGTTAACGTGGTCATAAACCTTGTTTACCTTGTAGAAAGCGCCGATTGCGTTGGCGTACTTGGAGAAGTCAAGCTCGCACATTGTAACGATCTTGCTTGGTATTGTAAGGATATGAGCGGGAACGTTAAAGGAGGAAATTGCGTTTGTAAGTGCGATAAAGTCGTTGATAACGCCGTAGAACATAATCTCCTTGAGAGGCTTTGCGTCCTTTCTTGAGGAGGTGAACTGAATCATACGGAACAGGTTGTCATAAACCGCCTGATTAACGTAATCGGGAGCGTTGTTGTAGTCCATTGCGTCAATCTTGATGTAGCGGGAGAAGGTAAGCTGATTGTCCTCGTACAGGTTGATGTTGAGAAAGTCGGTGTCAATCTGCACCAGCATAAGAGGCATTGAAGCCTCAAGACGGGAGCTGTTGAGGATAAGTCTTGTGATACAGTTGTTGGAAATGTTGATCTGGGAAAGGGAAATTCCAACGTGAGAGAACAGCTTTACATAGCCGTCGATCATTCTCTGGGGGCAGGCGGTAGCCATAAGCTTTATCATGTGCTTGCCCTCTTCGTCGGTAGCCTCGCCTGTGATTGAGTAGGAAATGTTGTAATCGTTGGAGATACCCATATTGGCCTGAATCATAGCCTCGATTGCGGCGGAGTTGGTCAGCTTCTTGGGCTTTGGCAGCATAAGCTCCTTATACAGAATGTAGCTGGAGTTTACGCAGACGATAGCTTCCTTTTCCTTTATATTCTTGGTGTTGAGAATATCGGTGATTTCGCTGGCAACCATAGGGATATCGGCAATATAGCCGCTTACTACGCTGCCCTGTGGCAAATCTCTTGTGTCGGCGTCGATAACTCTTATCTTGTTGCCTGCTAAGACGCCTCGAACCATTTTTATCTGTTTATCGGTAATGTCAATTGATAACATATTGCACCTCTGTTTTGTATTTTTTTGTGGAATTAGTTTGCAACTGCGCCGAAAGAGCCGTAAAGTGCCGGAAGTACGCTGGCAACAACAAGACCGACGCCGATACCGAGCACGATAATCAGCATAGGCTCCATAAGACCTACCAGCTTTGAAATAGCGGTATCCGCTTCTTCGTCGTAATAGTCGGCTGTCTTTGCAAGGATTTCGTCAAGAGTACCGGATTCCTCACCGACGTAGATAATGGAGGTGAAAATACCCTCGAAGATGTTTGTCTTTGTAACAGCGTTTGAAAGGGATTCGCCCTGCTTTACGTCCTCGATTACCTGGTCCTTGAACACCTTTTCAATATAGGAATTGCCCAGTGTGCTGACTGACTTTTCGATACACTCAACCATCTGCATACCTGAAGAGAACAGGTTGGACATTGTTCTTGCGAAACGGGAGGTGTAAATGGTTTTCATCAGCTTGCCGACTTTAGGCATTTTGCAGAGCAGCTCGTCGTATTTAAGACGGGTGCTTGGAGTTTTCAGCAATATTCTGACTGCGAAAACCAGCGCAATAACGATTGCGATACAGATATACCATTTTTCCTTAAGGAAGTCGGAGAAGTCCATCATTGCCTTTGTAAGAGCCGGAATTTCGTCAGGCGAGCTGAACATATCCATAAACATAGGCAGAATGAAGGTAAACAGCGCAAGCATAATAATCAGCATCATTACAAGAAGAACGATAGGATAGGTCATTGAGCTTTTGATTTTGTTGTTTATCTTGTTTTCCTTTGCGTAATGGTCGGAAACGCGCTGCATAATCATATCCAGATTACCTGAAGCCTCGCCTGCAGCCACCATACTGACGAAGAACTGCGGAAAAACGCCTTTTTTGGAAGCGACCGACTCGGAGAAGGAACGGCCTCTCTGAACGTCCTCGTAAATCTCCAGCAGCACCGCCTTCTGCTTTTTATCCTCCTGCTGTGTGTAGAGGATATTGAGGGCTCTTACAATGCTGATACCCGAGGTAAGCATTGAGCTGAGCTGTCTGCACAGGAAAGCAAGGTCCTTGGTTTTGTACTTGTATCTTGCCTTTTCCTCCTTTTCCACAAGCTCCGTATAGGAAGTGCAGAAAAGGTTTTTTTCCTTCAGCTTTTCAATAAGCTGCTGGTAGTCGTCGGCAGTTTCTTTGCCTCGGACGGTTCTGCCGTTGATGTCGCTGGCAACGTAGGTAAATGAAGCCACTAATGTCAACCCCCACTCTTTTAACGAAATTCTATATAATATATACATAGATATACAATTATTATATCATACCGCCCTTGTCAATTCAATTACTGTCTGTGACAAACATTAAGGTAATTTTTTGTGCAAAATTATCCAATGTTTTACGAAAAGCTATTTCACTGTTTCGCAACATTGACAAAGAAAAGGTGAAAACAAGCCTTAGTTATGCCTCATTTTTGAAACCGATGAGTAAAATTTTACCATAAGTTTTATTAAGTCCCAAAAAATTACAGTCTTTATACCGTGGGTATAAAGACTGTTGCTTTACTTTTTGAGTGCCTTTTCAATGGCAGTCAATCTCAATTCATCTTGTAAACTCCGCCCTTGCCGCTTTGAATAAACTCAATTATCCTGTCAAGCTCGTCCCTTGCCTTGTCCTCTGTTTCATAAAGTCCTGCCGTAACAAGAGTAAGACTGCTTTCGCCAACGCGGTAAGCCGTAATTGACGCCTTGTTTCTGCCGCCTAAGTTTTTGCTTATTTCAAAGCCGCTGCAATAAACCAGCTTTTTTCCGTCCTGTGTAAGAATCCAAATCATAATGCCGCCTCGTTTCCCTCGTTATCAATTTTCTTTGCATTCTGAACAAACAGCGTTACAAAGAAGAATATGAGCATAAGTATAACCGTAATTGCAATGCTGCCTATAAGATTAAGACTGTCTATTTCCTCGCCCAAAGGAATATTCAGCGCCATTGTCTTAAGGGCAAAGGGGTTGTAGCGGTCTGCCTTGAAGCCGCTTAATATAATGGGAAGCAATGAGGACAGCACATAGATTACAGCGGCGCTGATACCGCCTCTGCCTGTGCAAATTCCCATCATAAGCATTGCCGTAACGATAAACGCCATATAAAGTGCGCCAAGACCGCCTGCTCCCATAACAGCAAGCCAGTCAAGCTGGCCGCCGAAAAGCAGAATTGACGTTACTGCCGAAACAATGGTCGCCCCAAAGGTGATTATTACAATAAGAACGGGGTATATAATAAACTTTGGCAGGGTGTAATTCATAGGCGTAAGTCCTGCGCAGGAGGGGATAATAACCGAGCGCTTTTTCTGCTCGCCCCCTGCCGTTGCCATCATAAGCAGCAGCATTATAAGGCTGCCGCTGGCGGTAATGTCCGAAAGTGCGCCCATAACGCCTATTCCGGCGGAAAATTCTACGGCGCCCATTGACTGCGCCACCAGCTCTCCTGCGTCAACATTAGAGCCCATACTTTCCGCAAAAACCTCCAGCGCCTTGAAAAGCAACGGGTCAACGATAGCGAATGCCATAAAAGCGATTAAAATTCCCCACAGCTTAAAGGTTCTTGAAAACAGCAGATATTCCTTTTTAAGTCCCGCTTTAATATGCATTTCAGTTCACCGTCCTTAAAAATACGTCCTCAAGGCTTGGTCTTGAAACCTCGATTTTTCTTGGCACAAGGTTATTTTCCGCAAGGAATTTCACCAGGTATCTGTTGGTTTCCTCGGGATTTGCGGTTCTAAGCACAAAATTGCCTGTTTTTTCGTAAAAGTCCACCTTGTCCGCAAACTGCACAGCCTTTATTTTTGCCGCAATTTCGTCGTTCACATCGAACAATTGCAGAGTAATTCCGTTGTTGGTATCTCTGCCGATTATCTCGTCGATAGTGCCCTCCACCGCAAGCCTGCCGTTTTTCATAATGCCTATTCTGTTGGCGACACGCTCAACGTCGCTTAAAATGTGGGTGCAGAGAAGAATTGTAGCACCCGTGCCGGTAAGGCGCTGAATAATGTTCATAACCTCCGCTCTGCCCTCAGGGTCAAGGGCGGAGGTCGGCTCGTCCAGTATAAGCAGGTCGGGATTGTCAAAAATCGCCGCCGCAATACCCATTCGCTGATTCATTCCACGGGAATAACCCTTTATTCTGCGCTTTCCGCCGTCTAACATACCCGTTATTTCAAGGCACTCGTTGATTCGAGCCTTTATATCCCCCTTGAAATTTGCACATGCGGCAATGTACTCAAGGTACTCGTAGCCGTTCATATAGCCGTAAAGAGAGGGCGTTTCGGGGAGATAGCCTATTTTTATTTTCTCGTCGGGATTTTCCCCCAGAATAATTTCTCCCTCGTCCTTTGGAATAATGTTGCAGAGAATGTTCATTGTGGTGGTTTTTCCGCAGCCGTTTCTGCCTAAAAAGCCGTAAACGTCCCCTCTTTTAATGGTCATATCAAGCCCGTCAAGGACGTTGAAATTACCGTATTTTTTTCTTAGTCCGGTTATTTTAACCAACTTTTCCACACCCCTTGTTGAATTATGTTGATAAGCTTTTCTTTGGTAAATTTGATTTACTTAATTATACCACTTATCTATTCTCATGTCAATATCACAGGCAAATTTTATGACGAAAAATATCGACTGAATTTGTAGCTTTACAGCAGGTAATATTGTGTAATGGAGTTTATACGTTTTGTTTACTCGCATTGTGCAGTAAATATAATTTACGTTTTGCCCTTAAAACAGCCAATTTTACGGGAAAATCGGTTGAAAAGTGTGGAAAACTCGGTTGAAAAGGTGGAAAGGTCAATGAAACTGTATTTTCGCCTGAAAAAAACGTTGCAGAGCAGCCATAAGAAGAAATTCACCATACGGGCGGAGCGCCCTTGTTTACGCCGATAATTCCGCCGATTCCTCCTGTAAGCACCGCCACAAGGCTTTTTGAGAAAACCTCAGCGCCTGTGAAATTTCCGCTGAAAAGAGTTCCCACAAGACAAAGGAAAAGCATAATCAGCGCCGCCTTTATTCCGCATTTTAGTCCGCTTCGGCGGCGGAATTTCCCCACTGTTATGCCTGCCGCAAGACAGCCGCAGCCCAGCGCCAGCAGCCCCATAAAGCCGCTGAAGCTTTTGTCCGCCCCAAGCAACAGCATTACCACTGCTAACAGCACCGACGCCGCCACCGTAACAAGACAGCCTATTACCGCCCCAAGAATATACACACGAAACCGCCTCATAAACGGCGGCGAGGACTTGCGAAAGCTCATAAAAACACCCCCATTCAGTATATGAGCTTGTTTATGGGTTTAGAATTGATTTACTTATAGTATATTGCGACAGTGCTGTTACTTAAAGTATATTATATACCCCGAAAAAGACTGCATATATATAATAGTATAAACGTGGGCAAGCGACTTTTTGTAAATCCACAGGTTAAATTACAATTGGTATAAAGGTTTGTAACTCTCTTTGATTTTTCTTCCCTTAATTCAGGACAGGCTGTAAAGCCTTGATTTAAAGCCTTTTAACTTCAAAATGCCACATTGAAACGGATTTCGGGCATAAAAATGTTACATTGTTACACAAAAATCTTTGTTATAAATCAACAGGATATTTATATTATCTAAGTAATATATTTGTATATTTAGTATATATAATCAAAATTGCTTTTTTCGTTAAAACTGACGAAATGAAACTACAAAATAATACAAAATGTAATATTTTACACTTTTATTACAAATATTACGAAATGGTTACAAAGCAGTTACAAGGACTTTTTGAGCATTTTGCACAAAAATAGCCTTTTCAATTTATTTGACTTATTCAAAAAGCAATTGTATAATGGCTATGTTCAGAAAACAGGTCCATAGGGGGCTTATGTTTTCGCTAAAGGAGAAACAGGAGAATTTATGAAGTCCACAAAATTTCAAACAACAATCCTGAATGTTGCAGACAAAATCAAATCAAAAAGAAATATACTTCGCAATAAAACCGCTCTCAGCCTTGTACTGACATTGGCTTCCGTTGCGGCAATTTTCTGCATGACGGGCGTGGTTTACTACCGCAATACCGTTACTATTACAGAGGGCGCCGCAAGAGTAAGCACTCTTTCAATGTACAGCAGCCCCGAGCAGATCCTCGCCGAACAGGGCATTACTCTGGGCGAATACGACACCTACGCTTTTGAGCAGAAGGACGAGGACGAATTTAACCTTACTCTTTACAGAGGCTTTAAGGCAACCGTTACCGACGGCGAAACAACAACCGAAGTTGACGTAAAGCATGGTGAAACCGTTGCAGAAGTCCTTGAGGCTGCGGAAATCACTCTTAATGAGAATGACAGCGTACAGCCGAGCCTTGATACCGTTCTTACGGAAGCAGCAGAAATAACCGTAAGCAGAGCCTATACCGCTTACATTTCCGTTGACGGCGAAAAGCTTACCGTTTCCGCAAACGGAGAAACAGTGGCAGAGCTGCTTGAAAAGAACGGCATTACCCTCGGCGAAGACGATTACCTTAATTACGACGCAGACAAGATTGTAACAAAGGGTATGGTCATCAAGGTAACACGGGTTTCCTATATCACAAGAGTTACCGTTGAAGCTGTTCCTTTTGAAACGGAAGAGGTTGCAAGCAATCTTGTGGCAATGGGCAATACAACCGTGCTTACAGAGGGCGTAAACGGCGCAAAGCAGGTCAAGACCAAGGAAAAATACATTAACGGCAAGCTTGTTTCCTCAACAGTCATTGAGGAGAAAGTGACAATCGAGCCCGTAAACGAAGTTGTTGCCGTGGGCAAGGCTCTTGCTACCCCTTACAGCAAAAAGGACAGCGACAGCGTTGTGCTTGAAAACGGTCTGCCTGTAAATTTTGACTACATCGTTTCGGGCAAGGCGTGCGCTTACACCGCAAAGGAGGGCGCAGGCACTTACAGCGGCAGAAAGCTTGAAATAGGCACAATCGCCGTTGACCCTAACGTTATTCCTTTCGGCTCTGAGCTTTACATTGTTTCTCAGGACGGCAAAACCGTTTACGGCTACGCCATTGCCGCAGATACGGGCGCTCTCACAGACGTTGTTGCAGACCTGTATATGGGCACAACCGCCGAGCATTACTCCGACGCCTGCAGCTGGGGTGCAAAGTATGTTGACATCTATGTTATCACCACAGGGGATAACTCTATTTACTGGTAATAGGGATTATGCTGCGCCGAAAGCGCGTTGTTATATTTTGGTTCAATACAACATTCGGGATATACTTTTAGTAGAAAATGCCTTGCAGACTACTGCGGGGCATTTTTCGTTTTATGGGGCTGCTCGCCCCGATATGGTTTTCCCTCGCCGTGGGGCGAAAGGGGCGTTGCCCCTTTTCAAACCCCGATTTGTGGGGAAAGGGGGCTGCTCGACCCCTTTTTTTCCTTGTTTGTGTTTGTTGTTTTCGTAAGTTGGTTTTGAGGGGGCTACTCGCCCCCTCCCCACCAACCGAAAAATCCAAACAAACACAAAACGAGGCCAAAGGGGGCAAAGCCCCCTTGACCTCGAAAAAAACCGAGGGTTTCCCCTCGGCTCTTTTTTTATCTGAAGTAGGTTTCCGCAAGCTCCTTTAGCTTTTCCCCTAACTTTTCGCTGTTTGCGCCCTTTTTCATACGCCATTTCCAGTTGCCGCCAAGGGTGGAGGGAATGTTCATTCTTGCCTTGGCTCCAAGCCCTAACACGTCCTGCATTGGCACCATTACCAGTCCTGCGCTGCTCATATAAATGCTCCTGATAGCCGCCCAGTTGAATTTTTCAAGGAAATTGGGCTTTACATAGCGCTTTGCCATTTTAGCGGAATCCCTGTCCGCCTCTCTCAGCCACTGCATTATTGTTGCATTATCGTGAGTTCCCGTATATGCCACGCAGTTTGGCGGATAGCGGTGAGGCAGGTGGTCGGAGTCCTCGTTTTTGGGATTGAAGCCGAACTGGAGCACCTTCATTCCGGGGAAACCGCTTGCTTTAAGCAGCTCCTTTACCGAATCGAAAATTTCGCCCAAGTCCTCGGCAATAATATTTGCGCTACCAAGCTGCGCCTTTACCTCGTTAAACAAGTCCATTCCGGGGCCTACCAGCCATTTACCGTTGATTGCGGTGGTTTCGCCGTAGGGAATAGCATAGTAGGTGTCAAAGGCTCTGAAATGGTCAATGCGGAGCAGGTCGAACATTTCCGCCGACTTGCCAATGCGCTTTATCCACCATGCGTACCTGTCCTCTTTCATTTTCTCCCAGTTGTAAATTGGGTTTCCCCAAAGCTGACCTGTTTTGGAGAAATAATCGGGGGGCACTCCCGCAACATCGGTGGGATTTCCCTCTCTGTCAAGGAGGAAAAGCTCCTTATTTGCCCACACATCTGCGCTGTCCATTGCTACATAAATGGGGATATCGCCGATAATTTTCACATCGTTGCGGTTAGCGTAGCGCTTAAGCTGCTGCCACTGACGGTAAAATGTGTATTGAACGAATTTCCAGAAGGAAATACGGTCGTGCAGCTCGTCCCCTGCTTTCTGAAGAGCCTCGGGCTTGCGCATTTTAAGGTCGTTGTCCCAATTCTGCCAGGAAACCTGTCCGTTGTTTTCCTTTATTGCCATATAGAGAGCGTAATTGTCCAGCCACCACGCTTCGTCCTTGATAAAGGAAACGTAAGCGATTTCGTCCTCCTCAAAATGAGTAAACGCCTCTTCAAGCAGCTTCATCTTTGTGCGTGTTACCTTTTCGTAGTCCACAAAAGAGGGGTCTGCGCCGTAATCCGCTTCGGCGCACTGCTCCTTTGTGAGCATACCGTTTTCCACCAAATCGTCAAGGTCGATAAGCAAAGGATTGCCTGCAAAGGTGGAAAAGGACTGGTAGGGGGAATCCCCGTAGCCCGTCGGGCCAAGGGGCAAAACCTGCCAGTATTTCTGACCGCTTGCTTTGAGCCAGTCCACAAAGGCCTCCGCCTCAGCGCCAAAGGTGCCAATGCCGTAGGGAGAGGGCAGGCTTGTTATATGCATTAAAATTCCGCAGCTGCGCATTTCATCAATCCTTTCGGAAATTATTCGTCGTTTTCGCTTGTTCTGAAGGGAGCGAGGGGAATACCGTTTTTGCCGTAAAGAGTAACGTCGCCGTAGTTTGTCCACAGGTAGCGGACGTATTTCGGTTCTGCAACTTCCTTTGAGGAAACGGTAATTCTGTCACCGTTTATTGCCATATCAGCAGGGACAAACTTCTTGTCCTCTCCTGCGATTTCAAAGCCGCCCGGCTGACCCTTTATTTCAAATCCCTCCTCGGCATAATCGAACATAAGCTCAATTGCGCCGTCCTTGTAAAGCAGTCCTTTGTATAACGGTCCGAAAGCCTTTACCGTCTTGTCGCCGTAAACGTGGTACATTGCCTGAAGTGCAAGCCGCTCGCCAACAGGCACCTTGTCCTTGGGGTGAATTTCGTTGAACTCGCCGCAGTCGGTAATTACCGCAATGCCCGTGTTCTTGATCGTTTTGTAGGCTTTCATCTGAGCCTCTCTGATTAAGCACCAGTGCTTCCAATCGGGATCGGCTTTATATCTGTGCATTGGCAGCTGAACAAGCAGGAACGGCAGCTCATCGTCGCCCCAGTCCCTGCGCCAAAGATCGATAAGTCCTCTGAAAAGCTTGTAGTACATTTTTGGTTTATGGTCGTCGCTTTCGCCCTGATAGTAGATAAAGCCCTTGATTGTGTATGGGCAGACCCGCTGTACCATTGAGTCGTATAGTGCTCCCGGGTGATATGGGTTAAGAATACCCTGTGGGCCGGGATAAAGGTTCTTGCCGCAATATTCCTGACATTCGTCCCATGAGCCGTCGGGGTGCTCCGCATAGAATATAAGGCTCTTCTGATACCATTGTGCGTCGTATTCCTTATATTCCATGTATTCCTTTATCATTTCCTCGTCGGTCTTGCCCTTTATT
>JBJERI010000273.1:0-5453 GCA_051882195.1 Ruminiclostridium sp.
GGCAACAAGATTACCGTTAAGGACATTGAAGCAAACGAAATACTTGTTCTTCACCTTGTAGGCTCAAAAGAGGTTGATATGAAAGCGGGCAAAATCTCCGACGAATCCCCTGTGGGCAAGGCTGTTATCGGTCATTCCAAGGGCGATATAGTTGACGTTGAAGCACCGTCTGGCGTTCTCCAGTTTGAGATTATCGACATTTCCAAGTAAGAAACAGAAAGGCATTGACGTAATGAGCAATATTGAAGAAAACAGCGTTGAATTGACCGAAGAGGAAGTTCAGCAGAATATAAGCGAACAGCACCAGATTCGTCTTGACAAGCTTGCCGAATTAAAGGCAAACGGCAAGAATCCATACGAAATCACAAAGTTCCCTGTAACTCACCTTGCAAAGGCTATCCGCGAGGACTTTGAAGCCCTTGAAAATCAGACAGTTTCCATTGCAGGCCGCATCACAAGCTGGCGAGATATGGGCAAGGCAAACTTTATTGATATCCGTGACGGCAGTGACAGAATGCAGGTTTATGTCAGAATTGACGACATAGGCGAGGAAACCTTCAAGGAGTTCAAGAAGTGGGATTTAGGCGATATTGTAGGCGTAACGGGCTTTGTTTTCAAAACGAGAAGAGGGGAAATTTCCGTTCACTGCAAGGAAATAACTCTCCTTTCAAAGTCCCTGCTTCCGCTTCCAGAAAAGTGGCACGGTTTAAAGGATAAGGAGGAGCGTTACAGAAAGCGCTATCTCGACCTTATCGCTAACCCTGAGGTAAAAGACACCTTTGTTACACGTTCAAGAATACTCCGTGAAATCAGAAACTATCTTGATAATTTAGGCTACGTCGAGGTTGACACTCCCGTACTGCACACACTGGAAATCGGCGCGGCGGCAAGACCCTTTGTAACACACCACAACGCCCTTGACATTGATATGTACCTCCGCATTGAAACGGAGCTTTACTTAAAGCGCCTTATTGTAGGCGGCTTTGACAGAGTTTACGAGGTTGGCCGTATTTTCAGAAACGAGGGTATGGACGCAACTCATAATCCTGAATTTACATCAATAGAAATGTATCAGGCTTACACTGATTACTACGGAATGATGGATCTTATCGAGAATATGTACAGAACCGTTGCAATGAACGTATGCGGTACTGATACTGTTCCGTATAGAGGAAATATGATTGAAATCGGCAAGCCCTGGACGAGAATGACCATGATCGACGCCGTTAAGAAGTACGCCGACGCAGATTACAGAGAATGGGCTGACGACGAGGCGGCAAGAGCCGTAGCAAAGGAAAAGCACGTGGAGGTTGACCCCAAGGCAACAAAGGGTGATGTTCTTATTGCGCTGTTTGAGGAATTTGTAGAGGAAAAGCTTATTCAGCCCACAATTATCTACGATTATCCTGTTGAAAACTCGCCTCTTGCAAAGAGAAAGCCCTCCGAGCCTGCATTCACAGAGCGTTTTGAATATTTCATCAACGCTACCGAATTCGGCAACGCATTCTCCGAGCTTAACGACCCAATCGACCAGCGTGAACGCTTCACAAAGCAGGTTGCGGCAAAGAGAGCGGCAGGCTTCAACGCAGAGGTTGACGAGGATTTCATTACAGCGCTTGAATACGGTTTGCCTCCAACGGGCGGACTTGGAATGGGTCTTGACAGATTTGTAATGCTGCTGACCGACAGCGATTCCATCAGAGATGTATTGCTGTTTCCCACAATGAAGCCCGAGAAGTAAAAAAACGGCATAACAAAGCCATTTTCGTAAGCAAGTAATAAGAAATTTTACGAATTTACGACTTATTTACGACCGAATTTTTAATTCTTTATGGGAAAAGCTATACAGACAACAATTATTTACACTTAATTATCTTAACAAAACTGACTTCGCTTTAACGTAGTCAGTTTTGCTTTTGTTTTGGTTAATCGTTGTAAATTATAAATATAGTCAAAATATAAATCGTAAAAAGACAAGAGCGACTAAGCAATCTTACAAGATGTACATCTCGCATAAAAACTGTATTCACGGAGCATCTGCGAAAAATCACGGTAGAATTTATCACATACAGAAAGCTTGAATACAATAATTTCTAAGAAAAGTCACCCCCTAAAAACGTTTTTTCTTGTTTTCCGAACGGTTTTGCTAAACTGTTCATAGACATCTTGTTCCGACCATTCATGCAATTGTTAAGCACCGCATATCTATTGACAATTTAAAAATTATGTAATATAATGGATAAAACTTATACTATATAAAGATTAAATCCGCTGTGCAAACAGTATCAGCGGAACCCCTTATTCCCTGAATTCACCTATTTCTGCCATATTTATGACAATTCTTTAGCGACTTGGACTTTGAAAATGAAATTGATTTTTCTCAAATATTCCATATTATTGAAGGGCAGATTTATTACCACCGAGTAAGGATTTAAGGTCATCTCAAAAAATCAATGGCTATTGCCTTAGCGCCGCGTTAGTTTTTAGGCTGACGGTTTTGTGCAAAACATTACCCAACAAAGCTGGGTGTCATTGCTTTTGAGGTGTACATCAGAAAAAAGAGGAACGACGAATGAAAAGGAAAAAACGGGAATCTAAATATTACTTACTTCTTTTGGTGATTTTATGTGTGCTGATTTTGTTGGCTGCGTTTTTTTGGTTTCAGAATGCACTGAGAGAAAATATCAACCAGACGAATTATGAAATTATGCAGGAGACTGCCAGACAACAGCTATTCAATTTTGAGACGAAAATACAGGGACAGTTAAATCAGCTGCAGCTCTATGCACGAAGCTATGAAAATGTAGATATGAATGATTACAATGCTGTGAAAGAGCTTATAAACGTTACGGAAGGAGCCGGAAGTTTCCATACAATCTCCATAGCGGACAGCACCGGCAAGTTGATAAATAACAACAATACTGCGGCCGGAAATATATTGCGGAAACAGTATTTTAAGGACGCCATTGAGGGTAATGTAGCTATAGGACTGAATTATTCTGACGATGACAATAAAATACTTGAAATAATTTATGCGGTTCCGATTTATCAGGGCGAAACGATAAATGGCGTATTAGTCGGTTCGGAACTGCAATCTGATATAAATGACTATCTGATGACAGATAGCTTTGGCGGACTGGGTGAAAGCTTTATAATTGACAATGAGGGAAATATTATATTGTCCAGTGCCAACGGTAAGGATATGATTGGCGGTTCGACAAATTATCTGAATTATCTGACTGATGCGAAAGCAGGCGATTCGGGAGGCTTATTCAGTCAGGCAGAAGCAGGTTCGGCAGATGAACAGGCAAGTGTTCACCGCTTTAGTTTTGAAGATACGGAATATATCGTAATTCAAAATTCTGTGGCTTTTAATGGGTGGAGTCATATTTTACAGGTAGACGCATTCTTTGTAAATTCTCAGAGAACTCGAATTTCAAATTATGTGCTTATACTGCTGCTGGTGGTATTAGTCAGCGTGTGCGCTGTCATAGCGGTTCTGTTCCGTATGCAGGCTTGGGCTGACCGACTGAGAAAAAAAGCAGAGCGCGACCTGTTAACCAATTTGCTTAATAAGAAAACTTTCGAGTCCAACGTGGAGAATATATTATCCAATCAATCCGCCGGCGAAATGGGAGCCTTGTTAATCATCGATTTGGATAATTTCAAGACAATCAATGATACAATGGGGCATATGGTCGGAGACCGGGTTTTATCCGGCGTGGCAGAGGAAATGCGCAAGACTTTCCGACAGCAGGATTATTTAGGACGTATTGGCGGAGATGAATTTGCAGTATATCTGATGTTCAGCAATGAGTCGGATGAAAATGAACGGTATGACGTCATTCGGTCAAGAGCAGATCGATTATGCGTAAGAATAGGAAAGATTGCAGAGAATCTAAATCAGAATATGAAGATTTCCTGCAGTATAGGCATTGCTTTGAATCCGGAGCACGGTATAACCTACGAGCAATTATATCAAAGTGCAGATGATGCGTTGTATCAGTCTAAAAATTCCGGTAAAAATAAGTACAGTATTTTTACACACCAAAAAGGAGGCGTTGCGGAATGAAAAAGCGGTTAGCAGTGATTTGGCTCTGCGGTATGTTTTTGTCGCTGACAGGGTGCAAAAATACGGAAGATTCTTCAAACACTGTTCAGACAGAAGTGCCTGTGTCCAATGAAACCGAAGATTCGGGAAATTCAACAGAGGAGAATATCACTTTAAAGCTTGGTTTCTCCACAAAAAAATCCGATCCGCGCGTTCAGGTATCGGAAACATTCAAGGAAATGGTTGAAGAACAAACGCAGGGCAGGATCACGGTAGAATTGTATGCAGACGGTGAATTAGGCTCTGACGCAGAATTGATTAAAGGGATTATAAACGGCGAAGTGGATATGACGGTTTCCAGCGCCGGTAATTTTGCAGACTATGTTCCTAAAGTTGGAGCTTCCGCTCTTCCGTTTCTGTTTTCAAGTTTTGAAGAAGCATGGGAATTTGTGGATGGAGAAACGGAAAGACAGATAGAGGAAGAATTGACGGAATATAATATCAAGGTGTTAGCCCATTTTGACAACGGCTTCCGCTGCGTCACAACTTCCGAGAGCACCGGAGCGATAAATTCCGTTTCGGATATGGAAGGAATTAAAATACGCACCCCACAAAATCAGATGGTAATGGAAACCTTATCTGCTTTAGGAGCATACCCGTATGTAATGGATTTTACAAAATTATACGAAGCATTGAAAAACGGGGAATTCGACGCTCAGGAAAATCCGGTTCCCATTATATATAACAGCAGATTGTATGAAGTCCAGTCCTACTTGGCAGTGACGAATCACAGTTATGATATGATGCTTTTTGTAATTCGCGATGATATCTGGGACAGTTTGACAGAGCAGGAACAGCAGATACTGCAGTCGGCAGCTTCAGAAGCCCAAAAACAGGACCGTGAGATTATACAAGCTCAGACAATGCAATATATTGATATGCTTAAGGAAGAAGGAATGACCATTACTTATCCCGATTTGGAAGAGTTTAGAGAGGCAACTGTCGGAGTGTATGATTATTTTGCAGCGTCTTATGGCGAGGAACTGATGGAGCTATTGAAAAAGTATTAATGCAGTCCAAGCCTATCGGGTGTGACAGTAAAATGCAAATAGCGTAAATTGCCGTATTATTTGTAATAAGAACACCCCAATAAGACCCATAGATTTGATTTATTACCGATCATAAATAAGATAAAGGTAAAATAAGGAGGTCAAGATGAAAAAGATACTCGCTATTATGCTTGCGGCACTCACATTGCTCTCCTGCGGACTTCTTTCCGCCTGCTCGCCTGACAAAACAGAGCTGGACACAGACGCCGTGTGGGAACTGGTTAACGATGCGTATATTTATGCGTTCCCGCTGGTTCTTACAGATGCAACCAAAACATTATCCACCAATACAG
>JBJERI010000274.1:0-24511 GCA_051882195.1 Ruminiclostridium sp.
ACCTATCGCAACCATAAACACCCCTTGAAACTCGCAAAGCGAGTTTCACAAAGCCGCCTGCGGCGTTTGAGCAGGTGCATTTCTTTTCCCTTTTCTTTGGGCAATCAAAGAAAAGGGCGAGGGGTTATCGCTCACTTATAATCAAATTCAAGCCTATCAAGGGGGCGAGTAGCCCCCTTACAACCAACTCACAAATCCTAACAAACACAAAACAGGGGTCAAAGGGGGCGAGTAGCCCCCTCTCCACCAACTTAAAAACCACAAACGACACAAAACAAAGAAAAATGGGGGCGAGCAGCCCCCTTACAACCAACTTATAAACTACAAACAAACACAAAACGGGGTCAAAAGGGGCAATCCCCCTTTCGACTATAGCGAGGGACTATCCCGATGGGGCGAGCAGCCCCCTTTTTTTCTTCTCCTTTTCGTAAAATTTATGTAAAATTTTCACATAATTACCACTTTTGCCTTTTAAAATGAAACCAAGGTAAAAACAGAAAGAAAGGCGGTTATTATGGGGATAAGCTATACTTTTAAACGGTATGAAAAAAAGTACCTGCTTAACGGGAATCAGTACGAAGCCCTTCGGAAAAGGCTTGAGGGGAAAGCCGAAACGGACAGCTACGGGCTGACAGCTATCTGCAACATCTATTACGATACGGAGGATTTTTATCTTATAAGGGAGTCGCTGGAAAAGCCTGCCTATAAGGAAAAATTCCGTGTGAGAAGCTAAGGAGTACCCGATGAAAGCAGCAATATTTTTCTTGAAATAAAGAAGAAGTACGACGGCGTTGTGTATAAAAGGAGAATTTCTCTCCCCTACGGCGAAGCGGTGAACTATCTTGAAAAGGGTATTCACCCCGAAAATGAAACACAGATTTTCAAGGAAATTGACTGGTTTTTAAACTTTTACAACGCTAAACCAAAGGTTTATCTTGCCTATGACAGAATTGCAATGTACGGAGTTGAGGACAACGAATTACGGATTACATTTGATACAGCAATAAGGAGCAGATTTTACGACCTTGACCTTGCAAAGGGAGATTACGGGCGGCATCTTTTGCCCGAGGAAACCTATTTAATGGAAATAAAGACGGCGGGGGCAATGCCTCTGTGGCTGGCAAGAACCCTGTCCGACCTTGAAATAAGGCCTGTTTCCTTTTCAAAATACGGCAATGTGTACAAGCAGAAAATGGCTGACGACAAGCGGATTGAATTTAGGGAAAACAAAGTTAAATTTGCGGTTTAAGGAGTAAAATATGTTTGAAAGTATTATAGATACAAGCGTAAGCTTTGATTTTTCGGGGGCAATGATTTGCACCCTCTGTTCATTGGTTTTCGGAATAATTATCGCTCTTGCATACAAAATACAGGATAGGGCAAGCAAAAACTTTTTGGTTTCGCTGACGGTAATGCCCGTTATCGTGCAGATTGTTATTATGCTGGTAAACGGCAATCTTGGGGCGGGAGTTGCCATTATGGGCGCATTCAGCCTGATAAGATACCGTTCTGCACCGGGAAGTGCAAAGGAAATTGCAGCGGTTTTTCTCTCAATGGCAATCGGCATTACAACGGGAATGGGCTATGTGGTTTTCGGCGGAATAATGACGTTTATTGTCTGTGCAGCGTTCATTGTTTTTTCAAAAACAGGGCTTCTCGGCAAGGGCGGCAGCGAAAAACAGCTTAAGGTTACAATCCCCGAAAACCTTGATTACAGCGGCATTTTTGACGATATTTTTGAGAAATACACCTGCTCAAATTCCCTTGAAAAGGTGAAAACCGTAAACCTTGACTCAATGTACGAGCTGGTTTACAGAATTACCGAAAAGGACGAAAAGCAGGAAAAGCAGATGCTTGACGAAATAAGGTGCAGAAATGGAAATCTTACCGTAATCTGCGGACGAGTTCCCGTAAACAGCGAAACCTTATGAGAAAGGGAAAAGCAATGAAAAAGAGATTTATTGCGGTTTTATGCATTACTGCGGTGCTTGTATCGGGCTGTACGGCGGATAAAACGGCGGCTCAGACGGACAGTGCAAATACTTCCGCTGAGACAAACGTCACAATTACGGCTGTGCAGACAGCGGAAATGACCATAACCGAAACGAACATAGAAATAAGCCCTATGAACGGCGTTACCCAAAGCGGCAATGTGTTCACAATCACAAAGGGCGGCAGCTACACGGTTTCGGGGGATATTGCGGAGGGACAGATTGTTGTTGATTCAAAGGATGATGTGGAGCTTGTGCTTAACGGGGTTAATATTAACAACCCGGACGGTCCTGCAATTTACGCCAAAAACGGCGACCTGACCATTACGCTTTCGGCAGGCAGCGAGAATAACTTATGGGACGGAGCAAGCTACAATGTTTCCGACGATGAAAATAACCCCAACGCCGTTGTTTTCACTCAGGACGACCTGACCATAACAGGCACGGGAGCGCTTAACGTAAACGGAAGCTACAAAAACGGAATCAACTGCAAGGACGCACTTGTTATTGAAAGCGGAACGGTAACCGTTGTAAGCGCCGACAACGGCATTATAGGCAAGGAAAGCGTTGTTATTTCCGACGGGGTTATTGCCGTAAATTCAACAGGGGACGGCATTAAAGCCACTGCCGCTGACGATACGGAAAAGGGCTTTGTAAAGATAAGCGGCGGCACGCTGAACATTATAAGCGGCGAGGACGGAATTTCCGCCGAAACCGACCTTGACATAAGCGGCGGCAGCATTAACATTGTTTCGGGCGGCGGCAGCGCAAATGGCGCAGAGCACACCCAGACCTTCGGCTTCTTTGAAAAATCTCAGGATACAAGCTCAGACGAAGCAAGCACCAAGAGCGTTAAAGGCTGCAGCTCCGTGACCATTTCGGCGGCAGCCCTTAACCTTGACAGCGCAGAGGACTGCGTTCATTCCAACGGCACTGTTACCGTAAACAGCGGCACGTTGCAGCTTTCAAGCGGCGACGACGGCGTTCACGCCGATACAAGGCTTGTTATAAACGACGGAACGGTGAATATTGCAAAATGCTACGAGGGACTTGAAAGCGCTTATATTGAAATAAACGGCGGCGATATTGACATTATTGCCTCCGACGACGGAATAAATGTTTCAAGCGAAAACGACAGCGACCGAATGGGCGGCAACCTCCTGCTTATAAACGGCGGCGACATTTATGTAAACGCAGAGGGCGACGGACTTGACATGAACGGCTCGGGCAAAATTGAGGGCGGCACTGTAATTGTTGACGGACCGACAAACAGCGGCAACGGCGCTCTGGACTATGACGGTTCCTTTGCCGTAAACGGCGGCACGCTCATAACCTGCGGCTCAAGCGGAATGGCAATGACGCCCTCGGTTGATTCCGCACTTAACACGGTAAGCCTTACAGAAAGCCTTGCACAGGGCAATATTGTTACCGTAAAAGACAGCGACGGCAATGAAATCATGAGCTACACTGTAAACAAAACCGCAGGCAATATCACCTTTACCTCCGATAAGCTTGTTACGGGAGAAGCCTTAACAGTTTTCGTTGACGGCACGGAAAAAGGCACGGTGACCATTTCCGATAAAATAAGCTATATCGGCTCGGCAGCAGGACAGAGCGGCTGGGGCGGAATGGGCGGTCACGGCGGCGGAATGGGCGGCTTCGGCAGAGAAGACGGCGGCTTCGGCGGCAAATTCGGCGGAGAAAAGCCCAATAACGGCACTCGGCCCGAAATGCCAAGCGACGGTACTTTACCCGAAATGCCCGACGGCACTCGCACTGAAATGCCAAACGACGGTATAATGACGTAAAAATTATTATAAGGGGGCGATTGCCCCCCCTTTTTTTCCCGTTGGTGAGGAAGTGGGGGCTGCTCGCCCCCCCTTTTTATTCCCCCCCTTTGTGTTTGTTTTGATTTTTTAGTTGGTTTTAAGGGGGCTGCTCGCCCCCTTGATAGCCTTGGCTTTAGTTATAGGAGAGCAGCAACCCCTCGCCCATTTCTTTCCCCATTTCTTTGGGCAATCAAAGAAATGGGCGAGGGGTTACAACCAAGCTAATAATTACAACCGACCCTATCAAGGGGGCGAGTAGCCCCCTCAAAACCAACATATAATCTACAAACAACACAAAACAGGGGTTAAACAAAGGGGGCTGCTCGCCCCCTTTAAACCAACCCACAGATACAAACAAACACAAAACGGGGTTCAAAGGGGCAGTCAGCCCCTTGCAGGGTTTGAAAAGGGCACTCCCTTTTCGCCCACCGGCGAGGGCAAATCAAAGGCGGCGTGCAGCCCCACAGCAAAAACAAAAATACCGACAGTTCCCTGTCGGCATTTTTTTACTTGTTGTTAGCAGCGTCAATTCTGTTGAGGGCTCTTTTCAGCTTATACTCCGCAATGTCGAAATCTCGCTGGCTGGTTTTTGCCGCCATTCTTTCCTCGGCGACTTCCTTTGCGTGCTTTGCACGTTCAACGTCGATTTCGTCCGCCCATTCGCAGCTTTGGGCAAGAATCGTGGTCTTGTCCCTGCCTACCTTGATGACGCCGCCCGAAATTGCGGCAACTCTGTACTTGCCGTCGATCATAACCTTTATTTTGCCAATGTTCAGTGCGGCAACGTAAGGCTCGTGATGAGCAAGTATTCCCTTGTCGCCAACGGTGGTTCTGACGATTACGTTTTCGGTGTTGTCGTCAAAGAACACACGGTCGGGGGTGATTATTTCAAGTTTAAAAGGAGTCATATTGTCCTCCTTAGCTTAAGACTGCTTTGCTTTTGCAATTACATCGTCGATTGTGCCTGCAAAGAGGAATGCGGATTCGGGCAGGTCGTCGTGCTTGCCCTCGATGATTTCCTTAAAGCCTCTGATTGTTTCCTTGATTGGAACGTACTTTCCGGGCATACCTGTGAACTGCTCCGCAACGTGGAAGGGCTGGGACAGGAAACGCTGGATTTTTCTCGCTCTTGCAACGGTAAGCTTGTCGTTGTCGTCAAGCTCGTCCATACCGAGAATTGCGATAATATCCTGCAGTTCGTTGTATCTCTGAAGGATCGACTGTACCTGTCTTGCAACCTCGTAATGCTCCTTGCCTACAATGTCGGGGGTAAGGATACGGGAGGAAGAATCCAGCGGGTCAACCGCAGGGAAAATACCCATTGACGCAATGGAACGGGAAAGAACCGTCTTTGCGTCCAAGTGTGCGAATGTAGTTGCAGGAGCAGGGTCGGTAAGGTCGTCGGCAGGAACGTAAACCGCCTGTACCGACGTGATTGAGCCCTTCTTTGTGGAGGTGATTCTCTCCTGCAATGCGCCCATTTCGGTAGCCAGCGTTGGCTGATAGCCAACGGCGCTTGGCATACGTCCAAGCAGAGCCGATACCTCGGAGCCTGCCTGTGTGAAACGGAAGATGTTGTCGATAAAGAGAAGAACGTCCTGTCCCTCTCTGTCACGGAAGTATTCCGCCATTGTAAGTCCCGACAGAGCAACTCTCATACGGGCTCCGGGGGGCTCGTTCATCTGACCGTAAACAAGGGCTGTCTTGCTGATAACCCCCGATTCGCTCATTTCACGGTAAAGGTCGTTGCCCTCACGGGTACGCTCGCCTACACCTGTGAATACGGAAATACCGCCGTGCTGGTTTGCAACGTTGTTGATAAGCTCCTGAATAAGTACCGTCTTGCCAACGCCCGCACCGCCGAACAGACCGATTTTACCGCCCTTAAGGTACGGCGCAAGCAGGTCGACTACCTTGATGCCTGTTTCAAGAACCTGGTTTGACGCAGCCTGCTCCTCGTATGCAGGGGGCTGGCGGTGAATTTCCCAGCGCTCCTCTGTTTCGGGCTGGGGCTTGTTGTCAACAGCCTCGCCAAGCAGGTTGAAAATTCTGCCCAGAGTTTCCTTGCCAACGGGAACGGTGATGGACTTTCCCGTGTCAACCGCTTCCATGCCTCTTACAAGACCGTCAGTGCTGCCCATAGCGATACAGCGGACTACATCGTCGCCGATATGCTGAGCGACTTCCACAACAAGCTTTTTGCCGCCGTTGTCGATTTCAATGGCGTTAAGCAGATTTGGCAGGTGCTGGGGAGCGAACTTGATGTCAAGTACCGCGCCGATAATCTGGACAATTGTTCCGATATTTTTTTCAGCCATTATTGTCTTATTTTCCTTTCCGCCCGCTTAAATGAACGAGCGTTTTATCTATGCCAAAAGGCATTATTCAAGCGCATTTGCACCCGATACGATTTCTGTGATTTCGTTTGTGATCTTCTCCTGTCTTGCACGGTTGTACTTAAGGGACAGGTCGCTGATCATCTGCTCGGCGTTGTCGCTGGCGTTCTCCATTGCGGTACGTCTTGCCGCATTTTCGGAGGCGTAAGCGTCAACCACGGCGCAGTATATAAGGCTTAACATGAACTTGGGAACAAGTCTGTTGTAAACCGCCTCGGGAGAGGGGTCGTAGTTGATAAGGTCGTTATCCGCCTTGCCGCCCTCCGCAACAAGAGGGAGCATAGGCATATCCACAGGATTCTGCACAAGGGGAGAAACAAAGGTGGTGTAAAACAGCTTCACCTCGTCAACCTCGCCCCTTGTGAACAGATTTACCGCAATTTCCGCAATGTCGCCGCAGTCGGCGGTCTTTACGTTTTCGGCAAGCTGGGGGTATTTCCCTACAAGCTCGTAATCTCTCTTTTCAAAATATTCAACAGCCTTTTTTCCAATGGCGATTATTTTTGGCTTTACAGTATCGCCCTCATGAGCCTGAACTGCCAGTTTGAGAACGCCGGAGTTGTATCCTCCCGCAAGACCTCTGTCGCCTGCGATTACGATAAACAAGCGGTTTTTAATCTCTCTTGCCTCGGTAAACACAGTGCTGAAATCTCTCTTGGCAGACGCAATTTCGCACATAAGCTCATATTGCTTTTCAAAATAAGGACGGCAGCTTTCAGCGTGGGCTTTAGCCTTTCGCAGCTTGCTTGAAGCAACTAACTCCATAGCCTTGGTAATCTGCATTGTAGAGCCAACGGACTTGATTCTGCGCTTGATGTCCTTCATATTTCCTGTTGCCAATTTATCACCAACTTTCTTCGTTTGTGTGCATTAAACGTACTTCTTTGGCGCAAGAACGCTGAGAATTGCAGCGGCAAGCGTAAGAGCCGATATGCACAGCGCAACTATACTAATCGATAAGGCAGCTTTGTTCATTTTTGCACCATCCTTTCAGCAATACATTTATTTTACAAAGTCAGCGGTGAACTTTTCAAGAGCCTCTTTAAGCTTTTCCTCCGTTTCGGGAGTAAGCACCTTTTCGGTCTTGATGCTGTCTGTAATTTCCTTGTAATTTACGTCGATATATTCAAACAGGCTGTTCTGATATTCGGTAACCCGCTTTACGTCCACGTCCTTCAGATAGTTGTTGATAACGGCGTAAATGATTATAACCTGATTTTCAACGGAAATAGGCGAATTCTGACCCTGCTTCAGTACCTCAACGATACGCTCGCCCTTTGCAAGACGGCTCTTTGTATCGGCGTCAAGGTCTGAACCGAACTGTGAGAACGCCTGCAGCTCACGGAACTGGGAGTATTCCAGCTTAAGAGTACCCGAAACCTTTTTCATAGCCTTTATCTGAGCGTTGCCGCCTACACGGGATACGGAGATACCGGGGTTAACGGCAGGTCTGATACCGGAGTTGAAAAGCTCGGTTTCAAGGAATATCTGACCGTCGGTAATGGAAATTACGTTGGTCGGAATGTAAGCGGAAACGTCGCCTGCCTGTGTTTCGATAATGGGCAGGGCGGTAAGAGAGCCGCCGCCGTATTCCTCGTTAAGGTTTGCGGCACGTTCAAGCAGTCTTGAATGGAGGTAGAAAACGTCGCCCGGGTAAGCTTCACGTCCCGGCGGACGCTTTAAGAGCAGAGAAAGCGCTCTGTAAGCCACAGCGTGCTTGGATAAGTCGTCATAGATGATAAGCACGTCCTTGCCCTTTTCCATAAAGTATTCGCCCATTGCACAGCCTGCGTAGGGAGCGATATACTGGAGGGGCGCAAGCTCGCTGGCTGCTGCGGAAACAACGATTGTGTAATCCAGCGCCTTTGCGGTTCTCAGCTGTTCAACAACGGTCGCAACGGTAGAGGCCTTCTGACCGATTGCAACGTAAATGCACAGTACCCCTGTGTCCTTCTGATTGATGATTGTATCAATGGCGATAGCGGTCTTGCCCGTTTCTCTGTCGCCGATAATAAGCTCACGCTGTCCACGTCCGATAGGAATCATAGAGTCGATAGCCTTGATACCTGTCTGTAACGGAACGTTTACGGGCTTACGGGTAATAATACCCGGTGCGATTTTTTCAATGGGGCGCGTTTCCTTGGTGAGAATAGGTCCCTTGCCGTCAATAGGCTTGCCAAGCGAATTTACAACACGTCCTAAAAGCTCCTCGCCGACGGGTACGGAAACGATACTGCCTGTACGCTTTACAGTATCGCCCTCCTTGATGTCTGCGTCCGAGCCTAACATTACAGCGCCAACAAAGTCCTGCTCCAGGTTAAGCGCCATGCACTGAACGCCGTTTTCAAACTCCAGCAGCTCGTTGAGCATACACTTTTCCAGTCCGTGAATACGAACGATACCGTCGCCTACGGTGACAACCGTACCTGTGTCGGTGAGCTGTATTTTGGAATCGAAATTCTTTATGCGGGACTTGATTATGCCTGTAATTTCATCGGGGCGTAATTCCATTTTTTATTGTTCATCCCTTTCGGTTCGATTTTTACTGTTTAGCAAACAATGCGGCTGATTTCAGATTTCAGCGCGTCAAGCCTTGCCTTTACGCTGCCGTCTATCAGCGTATCGCCGTAATTTACAACAATACCGCCGATAATTGACTTGTCAACCCTTTCGGTCATATTGATTTTCTTGCCCGTTACCTGTTCCATACGCTTTATAACCTTTTCCCTGAGAGAATCGCTCAGCGGAACCGAGGTTGTAACAACAATGTCGGCAATGCCGAATTTCTCGTTGTAAAGTGCGTTAAAGCAGGTCAGTATGCCGCCGAAGCGGTCAAGTCTGTCCGCCTGACACAGCACTCTTATAAAGTTATAGACGTAGGGCGAAACCCTGCCCTGGAAAGCCTCCTGCATAATGGACAGCTTATCGGACAATTCCACCGTGGGCGTATCTGCAAGCTTGATAAAATCGGGGCAGGCATCAAGTATTTCCTTGATGGCTTTAAGCTCGGAAAGCACTTCCCCAAGCTTTTCCTCCTGCTCCTCGCAAATTACCTGAAACAGCGCTTCTGCGTAGTTTTTTTCAACAAGACCTGTCATAAACAAATCCTTTCATCAGGTAATTATTTTTCTTCTCCGACATTTACAAGGAAGCTGTTGATAAGCTCCTCGTTGTCCTTTTCGCTGATTTCCTTTTCGGCAACTGCCTGTGCCGCCATAATAACAATGTCGGAAATCTGGTCCTTTACCTCGTTCATTGCACGCTTCTTTTCAAGCTCAGCGCTTTCCTCAGCCTTTTCTCTGATGAGAGCGGCGCTCTTTTCAGCCTCGGCAATAATTTCCGCCTCTCTTGCGCCTGCCTTTTTCACGGCGTTTGCAACAATTTCCTGTGCCTCGTCCTTTGCGCCCGAGATTTTTTCAAGGTAATCCGCCTTGGCTGCCTCTGCGTCCGCCTTTGCCTTTTCGGCTGCGGAAATATCGGCATTGACTTTCTCCTGTCGCTTGTGGAGAACCTCCATTACCTTGTTGTGCAGCAGAAACTTGTACAGCAGGAAAATAATCAGAGTGTTGATGAGAGTGAAAATAATCGTGCTTGGGTTAATGTTGACAAGTCCCAGCATAGTTGCGCCCTCTGCGCTTTCTGCCAGTAAATGAATGCCCATTATATCACTCCTTTTTAATGTAATTGGGAATTAACCGAGCTGACCGATAAATGGGTTAGCGAACATTAAAAGAAGTGCGATAATCAGCGAGTAAAGACCTGTTGTTTCAGCAAGTGCGTCACCGATGATCATTGTTCTTGTGATTGCACCGGAAGCCTCGGGCTGTCTGCCTACCGCCTCAACTGCCTTGCTGCCGCAGATACCTTCACCGATACCGGGGCCCAGACCTGCAATCATTGCCAAGCCTGCACCAATTGCGGATGCGCCTAATACAATTGCCTGTTCCATAAATATAACCTCCGTTATTTTAATTTGCATTGAATATTATTACATCCCTGTGTTAAGGGAATATAAACTTTTTTAGTGACTTAATCATCGCCGCATTCAGCCATAGCAACATAAGCCATTGTAAGGGTTACGAAAATGTACGCCTGAATGAACGAGCTGAACAAATCGAAATACAGCGAAAGCACAGCGGGGATACCGATTGAGAAAAGACCCAGTGCAAACTGACCCAGCGCATAGTAAACCAGTCCGCCGATAACCATACCTGCAAGAATGTTTGCAAAGTGACGGAGCGCCTGTGCAACGGGGTTTGCAATATCGCCGATTATGTTAAAGGGGAGCATAAAGGGCATTGGCTCGATAAAGCTTTTGAGGTAGCCCTTGACGCCGCCTGTTTTGAACTTGTTGATTATGGTGAGAACAAAGGTAACCGCCGCCCATGTGCCTACAACGGACAAATCCGCCGTTGGCGCACGCAGTCCCAGCAGACCCATTAAGCTGGAGACAATTGAAAAGCAGAAAAGAGCGCCGATATAGGGGGTGTAGTTCTTGTACTTTTCGCCCATTGTGTCCTTTACCATGCCGCTGAAAAAGCCAACGATATATTCAGCCGCCATCTGTCTTTTGCTTGTTGGCTCAACCTTGAGATTGCGTCCCAGTATAAAGAACAGCACGCCTAAAATAACCATTACCACCAGCTGGACAACTACGGATTCCGCAATTTCAACCTGAAAGCCGAACAAATCAAACTTTCCCGAAAGCAGCGGACCCTCAACGGTAAATTCGTCCATAAGCTTCATCATATCTGACATAAAGCAACTCCTTCTGCCGATTATTCCTTATCGGCTTTATGAAAAGTATAGTGAACAAGATAGTATATCTGCGGAAAGAACAGGGGTACGACCGCAGGAATAACGGCAATTACCTTGTAAATAAGGCAGACCGCAAGTATCACAAAGGTGCCTAAATACCTTGACCCGTAGGAAAGGTTGGCGGTAAACTGAGCCTTTTTTTCCTGCTTGCGCTCAAGGGCCTTGTTTGCGGTAACTCCAAGCAGCAGGAAATTTCCCAGAGCAATTACGTTTCCCACGGCAAGTCCCGTGAAAACCCGCCAGTCTATTGGCTGAAACAAGCCGTAAATGCCGAATGCAATAAGTGCTATGCCGTTAAGCAGCAGTATTGTGGGAAGCATCTGCTTTATTTCGGCTATTGCCTGATTTTGTTTCTTTTTCTTCATTTATTTTCCCTTGCGGCTGTCATCGTAATAGTCGTTGTCCTTGGGGTCGTGCTGCAATTCCGAAAACTTGGTGCGCTGGCTTTTGTCGTACATTTTCATAAGCTTTTTAAGATATGTTCCTGCGCTGGTCGCCATTGTAACAATGCCAAGCACTACGAAAATAATCTTTACCCAATCGGGCCAGCCTAAAGTATTTACCAGCCACGAGCCGCCCCATATAAACAAAAGCAGGGGAAGCAGAATAATAAGTCCTATCTGACTTACAACCGAATATACCGCAATGGGATTGTCCTTGCCGTTTTTTGCCATTGACTCTCCTTGAGTATCAGTAAATAATTCCATTCAGCAGCCATGTGCCGTTAAGCTTGGACATACTGCCGTTTTTAACCACTTCAGCGCCCGTATTGTCGTGAAGGGTTATTTCAATATCACATTCCGTATCGGATTTGGGTAAAACTCTGAAATCAACGTTTTCCCACGAGATATTATATTCCATTGGTGTAAACTCAGCGTTAATTGCAAGCTGACCGTCCCTGTCGCCGTAAACTCCCTCGGCGAAAATCTTTCTTGCCTCGTCCTCAATATAGGTTGAAGTCAGCACCGCCGCAAGCTCCGAAAGCTTGGTGTATTCGGTCTTTTCCGTATCAACATAGTAATAGCCCCCCTCGGGAAGATTGCCGTATGGCTCGTCGATATGTGGAAGTCCCTTTGTATAATACAGCTTTACCGCCGTGTAATTCTGCTTGATAAGCTCTGTTGCAGCGTCCTTCATTTCCTCGCTTAATTCCTCGCTTGGCTGATAAACGCTGTTTATTTCCTGCTGAATATCCTTTTCCTCCTGCTTTGCGGAAGAAAATTTCCATACCGCAAAAAAGGCAGCCGCAGCCGCAATAAGAGCGAAAATAACCGTTGCGATAAGAGCGGCATTGTTGTTTGTTCTTGCTTTTTTTGCCATTTATATAAGTCCTCCGATTTTTTCGTAAAATGCTTAAAATATATTATACACCATTTATGCAATAATTTCAAGGCTGAAACGACGAAATGAACAAAATTTTTTTATTTGTGCGGTGTTGCCTTTGTTATTTATTTTGCATTTATGGGCAATAATAATGCAAATACCCGATTTTGCGAAAGGAATGATTTTTTTGAACAGCACCTTTTCATATCTTACCGAAGAAAAATGGGAGAAAAAGCCCGTCAAAATACTTAAAAAGCAGGCGAAAAGCCTGAAAAGGCAGCTAAAAAGCCGCCCCGATTTGCAGGAAAACAGGCTTGTTGAAAAGCAGCTGCTTTGGCTTATGGGCGAAAAGGGCGATTACAGCGTAAATTTCCGTGGGGATTTGCCACTGATAGGCACGGCGGTAACGGAGCTTGACGTAATCGACGATGACAGCGTCATTGCCGCTTTGTCCGCTCTTGCGGCTCACAGCTATATCTGCTCCTCGGACGTGGAAAGCCTGCTGTATCAGACTGTTTTCTGCCTTATAAACACTGCCTTTATGTTTCCCGAAAAGGCGGCGGCTTGCATAAGCAGGCTATACGCCGCCCTTGACCTTGACACGGAGCGCATAACAAGAGAGGTAAATCCCCTTGAAGCCGCTTTCCGCAAGGATTCCTTGTACCCCGACCTTACCGCCGAAACAAGGGCGATTTACCGGCAAAAAACCGCCGCTGTTGCGGATTCCACGGGAATTCCCGAGGACAGGCTTGCTTTTGAATATATGACAAGGACTGAAAAGGAGCAAAAGCACATTGGGGAGATAATTTACGCCGATTTCCGCCGAGTTTTTCCTCTTATGAGCGTGAAAGCCTACATTGCTCTGCTTGTGGGAATTTCGGTTTTGCTTACGGCGGTAACAATGGTTTTTACCCCATGGTACTGCGGAATTTTCACCTTTGTGCTGTGGCTTGGGGGCATTAAGCCTATTGTTGACCATAGAGTAAGCCGCCATGTCAAGGGCAATTCCGTACTTCCCAAAATCGAACTTAAGGGCAAAATCCCCGAAAACGGAAAAACCCTCTGCGTTTTAAGCTGTCTTATAAGCTCCGAAAAGGATATTTACGGCGCAATAGAGCGGCTTACAGACGCAAAAAACCGCAATCCCTCCGAAAACCTCAGCTTTTGTCTGCTGGCGGATTTTGCTCCGGGCAAAACTCCCGACAGCCCCGACGACAAGCGGCTTATAAAGCTTATCAACAGCCTTGAAAAGGATATAATCATTATTGTACGGAAGCGTGAATTTTCCCCCACAATGAAATGCTATCAGGGCAGAGAGCGGAAAAGGGGCGCAATTGAGGATTTAGTCAGATTTATCAAGGGCGAAAAGGTGGAATGGCGGTACATTTCCTGCGAAAGAAACAGGCTGTCCGATTCGCAGTTTATGGTCTGCCTTGACTATGACACAGCGCCCCTTATGGACAGCATAACCGACCTTGTTTCCGCCGCTTTGCACCCTCTCAACAGTGAATACGGCATTATTGCGCCACGAATCACCACCTCCCTTTCCTCCTCTCTCAAAAGCAAATTTGCGGCGCTGATGTCGGGAGGCGGCGGCTGTTCGAATATTTCCCTTTACGACAATTTTTCGGGGGAATTTTACTATGACTGCTTCGGCGAGGGGATTTTTACGGGCAAGGGACTTATCCGCATTGAGGATTACTATAAAAAAGCGGTAAGAGCCTTTCCCAAGGAAAAAATTCTTTCCCACGATATTTTGGAGGGCAGTCTGCTTAATGTTGGCTTTGCAGGGGACTGCGAGTTTTCCGAAAGCTTTCCGAAAGATTCAAGGGCTTATTACAAGCGCCACCACAGATGGCTCCGTGGGGATTTTCAGAATGTGGATTTTCTTTTGGACAAGCGGTTTTCCCTGCTGTCAAAATTCAAGCTGTGGGACAATTTAAGGCGTGGGATTATGCCCATATTCATTTTCGCAGTGCTGATTTTAGGCACAATGGTGCATAACGGCTGGCTTCTTGTGTGGATAGCGGTGCACAGCGTACTTGTGCGGTATGTAATGAGCTTTATTCCCGCCTTCATAGACGGCATTACCTTCAGCAACACAAGGCAGTTTTATTCCCCCGTTCTTTCAAGAACAAGAGAAATTGTCACCCAGAGCCTTTTCGCCCTTATCCTTATTCCAAAAAACTGCGCCGTTTCCCTTGACGCATTTTTCCGCTGCTTTGTAAGACGGAATTTCACCAGGCGCAAGCTGCTTGAATGGAGTACCGCCTCCTCCTTTGAAACAGGGGGAAAAATCCATTTTATGCACTTTTTCTGGGCGGAAATATTGTCCTTATGGCTTTTTGTAATGTCAGCGCTTTACGGCGAGCTTTACACGGGAGTGCTTAGTCTGCTGTGCCTTTGTGCAATGCCTGTTATGCTGTACTGCGACAGGGAAAACGCATTTCCGCAAGTGCGAATAAAAGGGCAAATGCGTGAGGAGCTTGTTGACCTTTGCAGGCGAATGTGGCAGTTTTACCGGGATTTTGCAACAGAGGAGCATAATTTTCTCCCACCCGACAACGTGCAGTTTTCCCCCGTTTTCCGAGTTTCGGCAAGGACTTCACCCACAAACATGGGCTTTTATCTGCTGTCCTGCCTTTGTGCAAAAATGCTGGATATAATCAGCCTTGAGGAATTTGTTCACCGTGTGGAAAACACCCTTGAAACCGTCCGAAAATTAGAGAAATGGAAGGGACATCTTTACAACTGGTACGATACTCACACCCTTGAAAAATTAAACGGCTTTGTTTCAACAGTTGACAGCGGAAATTTTGAAAGCTGTCTGCTTACCCTTGAAAACGCACTTAGGGAAATGAAGCTTGATTCCCTTGCGGAAAAGGCAAGGGATTTGCAAAAGGGAGATTTCGCCGCCCTTTACGACAGCAGGAAAAATCTGTTCTATATCGGCTTTGACGCTGACAAAAACGAAATGGCGAAAAATCACTACGACCTGCTTATGTCAGAGGCAAGGCTCATAAGCTACTATGCCATAGCAAAGGGGCAGATTCCCAAAAAGCATTGGCGCTCTTTAGGGCGCACCATGTCACGGAAAGGCTTTTACGCAGGCCCTTGTGCCTGGACGGGAACGACTTTTGAATATTTTATGCCCGAATTGCTGCTTAAAAGTCCTGTGGGCAGCGTGGGCTACGAGGCGCTTAAGTACGCTGTCCATTGTCAGAAAGGAAGGGGCGCTGAAATGAATACGCCTTACGGAATTTCCGAAAGCGGCTATTTTGCCTTTGACGGCAGTCTGAATTACCAGTACAAGGCTCACGGAGTGCAGAAGCTGGGCTTAAAGGGCGGTCTTGACAAGGAGCAGGTGGTTTCCCCTTATTCAAGCTTTCTTATGCTGGAGCTTGACCCATTTCCCGCTTGGAATAACCTTGAACGCTTAGAAAGACTGGGTGCGCTGAATGAACGCTACGGCTTTTACGAGGCGGTAGATTTTACCCCCGACAGAGTGGGTGATAAGGCCTACGCAATTGTCCGCTCCCACATGGCGCATCATGTGGGAATGAGTATGTGCGGCGCTGTAAACGCTCTTTGCGGCGGCGCTTTGCAGAGGTATTTCATCAGCGACAGCCGTATGAAAAGAGGAACAGAGCTTCTTGAAGAAAAGCTTATGACGGGAGAAAAGATATTAAAAATCAACGAACAGCACGAGGAAAAAGCCCCCTTTGAAAACGAAACCGAGGAATTTTCGGATATTCGCCTTGAAAAGCCCCGAGTAAATCTGCTTTCCAACGGCAGACTTACTCTGATAACCGCCGACAACGGCATTGTAACGGGCTATTTCGACAACCGCCTTACCTGCATGAAAACTACCGACCCCTTAATGCGCCCAAGAGGAATGTTTTTCGGCATTACCGAAAATGGAAAGGCAATGCCCTTTTATGTTCACCCCTACGGAAAAAGTGAATTTACGGAGCAGGAAACCGCCTTTTCTCCCCAAAGCACCGCTTATTATGCGGAAAAAAACGGCATTTCAGGCGGTATGAGGGTATATGTCCACAAGGAGCTTAATGCGGAAATAAGGGATTTTGCCCTTGAAAACAGGGGGCTTTCCAAAAGGCAGCTGACCCTTTTCGCCTATATCGAGCCTGCTCTCGCAAGCGAGCGTGATATAAAGGCTCACCCTGCCTTTGCGGACCTCTTTCTGAAAATCGAATACAACAAGGAAAACCACCTGTTTATCGCCTGCCGCAAGGAGCGCCATTCGGACAAAAAAACCTATATGTGCGTGGGCTTCCGTGAGGAAACGGACTACACCTTTTCCTTTAACCGTGAGGAATGTCTTGAAAGGGGCAAGCCCTTTGCCTTTACGGAAAAAGCGGAGGAGCGCAGCTCAACGGGAAATCACGTTCCCTCCACCTGCATTTTCCTTAAAGCGGATATTTCCCTTGACGCCCACACAAAGCAGGATTTGCGGCTGTTTATCTGCTACGGAAACGACAGGGAGCAGGTTATTTCGGACGCTTTAAAGCTCCGTGAGGAAACAGACAATACAGCGGAGCGGCTCACCTCCTCTCCCCTTGTAAGAAACACCATTGCAGGCAGAATGGCGGCGGCTTGCCTGCCCCATATACTTTACGGCGGCAATAGAAACGAGGAGGCGGTAAACAAAAACCGCCTTGATAAGCGTGGGCTGTGGCGGTACGGAATTTCGGGAGATAACCCCATAATCATTTTCGACTGCAAGCGTGAAATTTCACGGATAAATCATCTTATGCAAATGCAGAAAGCCCTTGCCGCCTGTCAGATTAAGACAGACGTTATTGTGCTGTGCGAAAATCAGCTGCAAAAAGCCATTGCGGAAAAAAGCCGCACCGAAACAGCAGCGGACTGCAATATTTTCGTAAGGGAATGTTTAGAGGAGGAAATGACCGCCTTAATGTATGGGGCGGCGGACTATGTTTTTTCGGGGGACAATGAGGAAAGCACAGCCCCCGAGGGCAATTTCCTGCCTGTTTCAAGATGTATGCCCGACAATGAGGCGGAGGGCTTTTACGAGGGAAAATTCGCCTGCAAAAGCTCAAATCACCCTTGGTGCAACGTAATTGCAAATTCCTCTTTCGGCACATTGGTTTCACAAAATTCACTGGGCTTCACCTGGGCAATGAACAGCCGTGAAAACAAGCTTACCCCTTGGGAAAACGACATTACACGGGACAACAGCGGCGAAATGCTGCTTATCAAGCGCCGTGGAATGTTTTACGACCTTGTGAAAGGCTCAAAGGCGGTGTTTTCCCCAAATGCCGCCGAATATTTCGGACGGGTAAAGCATATCCGCTCTCATATTGAGGTAAACGTACCTCGAAAGGGCATGGCGAAAATAATAGGCGTTACTCTTGAAAACACCTGGGACAAGACGGTTGATTTTGAGCTTTGCTGGTATAACGAGCCTTTCCCAGAATACAAGGGCTTTGTAAAGGTGACAAAAACCGAGGAGGGAATTGTATTCGAAAATCCTGCCAACACAGTTTACAAGGGAGCATTGGCATTGACCTGCAATAAGGAAATAAGCGGCTTTAACAGGGACAAATACGCCTTTTGGAAAGGCATTTCCGACGTTGAACCAACCTCCCATATCTGCGGCGGAATTAGAATAAAAATCAAGCTGCCGCCAAAGTCAACAGACTATGTGAAATTCATTCTTTCCTATACAATGAACAGAGAAAAGCCTTTCAGCGTGGCAAAGGCCGCCGAAAATCAACCCCTTGACACCGATTTTGAAAACAGCATAAGACTGAAATCGGACAACAAGACCCTTGACGAATTATTCAACCACTGGCTGCCATGGCAGATAATCGGCGGCAGAATCTGGGCAAGAACAGGCTTTTATCAGAACGGCGGCGCTTACGGCTTCCGTGACCAATTGCAGGACAGCACGGCGGCGCTGTATCTCTCCCCGAAAATCTGCAAGCGGCAGATACTCCGCGCCTGCGCAAGTCAGTTTGAGGAGGGGGACGTGCTTCATTGGTGGCACGAGCTTCACGGGGCAAGAAAGGGCGTCCGCACCCGTTACAGCGACGATTTGCTTTGGCTGCCCTATACACTTTGCCGCTATGAGGAATTTACGGAGGATTATTCTTTGCTTGATATTCCTGTTGCGTTTTGCGCAGGGGATAGGCTTAAGGACAATCAGCACGAGGCTTATATTGAAACGGCAAAGGGCGAAAAAGCAACTGTCTATGAACACGCAAAGGCGGCAATGGAAAAGGGTTATGCTCCGGGTGAGCACGGACTGCTGTTAATGGGCTGCGGCGACTGGAACGACAGCTACAACAATGTTGGCATTAAGGGCAAGGGGGAAAGCGTGTGGCTGTCAATGTTCTATGTGCTGACGGCAAAAATGTTCGCTCCCCTTGCGGAAAAATACGGCGATAAGGCTTATGCCGACTTGCTTTCCGAACGTTCGGAAAAGCTTGAAAATGCCATTGACCAAAGCGCTTGGGACGGGGAATATTACCTCCGTGCCTTTTTCGACAGCGGGGACAAAATGGGCAGCAAGGACTGTTCAATGTGCAGAATAGACCTGCTTCCGCAGGCGTTTGCGGCTCTTGCGGATTTGCCTCAAAAGGACAGAATAAAAACCGCCCTTAATTCATCCTACGAGCAGCTTTGCGACATGGAAAACGGCATTGTAAAGCTGTTTTATCCCCCTTTCAGCGAGGGGGTTGAAAACGACCCTGGCTATGTGAAATCCTACCCCGAGGGCGTAAGGGAAAACGGCGGACAATACACCCACGCCGCCGTTTGGCTTGCAATGGCGTTTTACCGCATTGGGGACGTGGAAAAGGGCGAAAAGCTCCTTGAAATCCTGAACCCCGCAAATAGAAACCACCGCTTCAAAAACGAGCCATACTTTATGACCGCCGACATTTATACAAATCCCTCCGCTTTCGGCAGGGGCGGCTGGTCTGTTTATACCGGGGCGGCTGGCTGGTATTACCGGCTTATCCTTGAAAATGTCCTTGGGTTATGGGTAAAGGGCAGAGAAATCTCCGCAAAGCCCCTTTGCTCCTTTGAAAAGGCGCAGCTTGACTTAAAACTTTTCGACACCAAAATCCATTTTTCGATAGAAAAAGGCAATGAAAAAGGAATGTTTTTTTGGGGAGAAAAAACCGAAAAAATTCTCGCCGACGGAAATGAAAAGTCCGTAAATCTGCTTATATAGCGGCTTTGCGGATTTTACCCCATTCGACAAAATCAAAGAAAATCCAAATTTTTCACGCAGTTTATTTTATCGCAATATTTACTTTCTGACAATTTACGGTAAAAAATTGTCGCAAAAACCACTTGACAACACAAGCGTGCTGTGGTAATATAATGACAGTAACTTCATTATGCAATCGCGGGAATTTTCCCGAGGAAAGTCCGAGCATCACAGAGCAGGATAGCTGTTAACGGCAGCCGAGGGCGACCTTAGGGCAAGTGCAACAGAGATATACCGCCAGAAATGGTAAGGGTGGAAAGGCGAGGTAAGAGCTCACCGATGCATTGGTGACAATGCAGTCATGTAAACCCTATCCGATGCAACACCGATTGGTTCGGAGAGCAATGCGTCTGCTCGGCGCACTTCGATTAAGGTGGCTACATGCCTTTGGGCAGAGGATTCCGACGGCGACGACGGAACTGGATAGATGATTGCACACGACAGAACTCGGCTTATCGATGAAGTTATTCTTTCGGTAAAAAGAAGGCTTGTCCTTCCTTTTATATATCCAAGTTGTTATATTTTTGATTTGCCCGTCCTATAATTATAGGACGGAATTTTTTTGAAGAAGCTACAGGAGATCGTATATGAAGGTTGTCAAGGAAATGTACGACAGGGATTTTGTCCTGCCCGATAAAATGAGCACCGCCCAGCCAATTCACACCCTTAAGGTCATTGTAATGAACGATTCCGCTTACATTGCGGTAATTTCCATTCCCAATCCCCCTATGAATACCTTTCCCACGGGACTTATCGAGGGAGAAGGCTACGATGATGAAACGGTATGCACAATCGCCAAGGTAAAGACAGGCTGTACCTGCAAGGTAATAGGCAGAATGGGCACTATCTTTGAAAACAGCGCAATACTGAATACCGTGCGCTACACCTCGGTTGTGCTTGTCAAGGCGGAAAGGATGCCCACAAAGGCGGAAGCAGAGCAGCTTGACGCAAAAACCATGTGGTGTTCCATTGAAAATGCGTACAATGTAATCAAGGGCATTTCCCCCAAAAAGGAGCTTGCCGACAGATACGCAAGGCAGCGTGATATTTATGCCATTGACGTGCTGATAAAGTATCTCAATGCTCACCCGGACGTTTACAGGCTGGACTTCTGACGGCGGGAGCCGTCAGGAAAAGGGGCTTTGCCCCTTTTCAAATCCCGATTTTTGTTCGTTGTTTTCGTAAGTTGGTTGTAAGGGGGCTACTCGCCCCCTTGATTTTGTTTTATTTGATTATAATGGAGCGATAACCCCTCGCCCATTTCTTTGATTGCCCAAAGAAATGGGGAAAGAAATGCACTCGCTCATGCGCCGCGAGGGGCTAAAGAGACTTGCTAACGCAAGTCTCAAAGGGTGTAGTGCTTATCAACCCTTTTCTAAGAAAAAGTATGTTTATTAAAATTGCGGTCGGTGGAGTACCCTTTCTAAAGTTGTTGGCGGAATGGTATAGGGGGTTGTATCACTGTCCTTATATTATGTGGGTGCTTGTGTGGGTTTTGGTTTTTATCTTGTTTGCAAGAGCAAATACTGCGAAAATATAACTTTTTCTTATGTTAATCAGAAACAAGTGGTTGCTTTTCAAGCAAGGCAAAAATCTAAACCAACATATCCACAGCATATTAGAAGAACAAGAAAAGAAACAACATCTCCACTTCCACCAACAACTTTAAAAAAGCATAAACCCCTATTGCAGTTACCAAAAACAAAATCCTTTTAAAAAAAGTCACGCTAAGCACTACACCCCTTGAGACTTGCGTCAGCAAGTCTCTTTAGCCCCTCGCGGCAATTGAGCGAGTGCATTTCTTTCCCCATTTCTTTGGGCAATCAAAGAAATGGGCGAGGGGTTATTGCTCCACTATAACTAAATACAAGGCTATTAAGGGGGGCGAGTAGCCCCCTCTACACCAACATACAAAACAAAGCAAACACAAAACCGAGGGGAAAAGGGGGCGACCAGCCCCCTACCCCACCCCAACGGGGTTTGAAAAGGAAACTCCCTTTCCCCACATAAAAAAGCCGTTCCCTTTCGGAAACGGCTTTCTCTTTTATTACATACCGGTGATACCCGAACGCTCAAGACCTTCTACGAAATATTTCTGTAAGAAGATGTACATAATGAGAATCGGGATAAGGGACAGCAAGCAGCCTGCTTCAATCCATACAAGGTAGTCGGCAGCAGTACCCTGTGGAATACCGCCGTTGAGCCATGTGGAGATTGTGTTGAACATATTCTGAATAGCAAGTGCTACTGTGTTTGACTTTGTGTAGAACATACCCGAAACGTAGGAGTCGTTCCAGTACCATACAACCGAGAAGATAAATACGGTAAGGAAAGAGGTTCTTGCGTTGGGAACCATGATTCTAACAAAGGTCTGGAAAGGTCCGCAGCCGTCAAGGTAAGCGGCGTCCTCAAGCTCCTTGGGCAGTCCTCTGAAGAACTGTCTGAACAGGAAGATGAACAGACCTGCACGGATACCGTTGCAGAAGAACGCCTGTAGGTAAAGCGCCCATGGGCTGTCGGTAAGGTTCAGCGGTGAACCTGTGATTGCGTTGAAGATACCGAAAATATCGAAATATCTGAACTGCATGAACTGTGGGATAAGAATGATCTGTACGGGAACGATAATCTGCATGATTACGATACCGAACATTAAGCTCTTACCCTTGAACTTGAATCTTGCGAAGCCGTAGCCTGTGATTGAACAGGTAACAACCTGCAAAACTGAACAGATAATGTTTACAAGCAGCGTGTTTCCGATAAGTGCGGGGTAGTTTGTCGCCGCCCATACGTCCTGAATGTTGCTCAGCGTAACTGTTTTCGGAATCCACATTACGGAGGGGTCGGACATTTCGCTCTGTGGACGGATAGCGGTGGAAATCATGTACAGCATTGGCTGCATAATTACGAATGCCAGTCCGAACAGAATGAGGAAGCGGAAAATCGGCCATACCTTTTCGCTTATACGTCTGCCGAAAATGTAGCGGTAATGCTTTCTTTCCTGCTCGTTGTAGTTGCGGTAGTTCTTGATAATTTCCCAGTTGCTTACATGGTACTTTTTCAGTCTTTCCTTTTCTTCCTTTTTAAGCTGCTTTTTGGACTTAGCGGGTTTATTGTCAACTGCCTTTACCTCAGCCTTTTTAGGTTCTTCAACCGGTGCGGCGGGTTCGGCAGCCTCAGCGGACTGGGGCGCATTGTCGTCGAATGCGTCCATAGCCGCCATAGCGTTTTCAATGCCTTCATCGGTTACTACGGGAGTAACGTCAGCGGTTTCTTTCATATCAAAATCTTTTTCAGCCACTTTTGTTCCTCCTTAGTCAACCTGATAGAATACGAATCTTGACGCAATCGCCATGATGATACCAAGCGCCGCTGCAACGATTACGAAGTAGATCCAAGCAAGTGCAGCCGAGAAACCGTGGTTCCAAGCGGTAGCCTGCGCCATAACCTGCTTCATAACAGGGTTCTGTGAATCTACGAAGAAGTCGATAACCGTGTAGATAAGGTTTGCAAGAATCATGGGGCTGATTGTCGGGAAGGTAATCTTCCAGAAGAATTCCCAGCCTGTTGCACCCTCCATCTGAGCAGCTTCCTTTGCCGCAACGGGAACACCCTGCAAAGCGGACAGGAAGATAAGAATCTGAATACCGGAGTTCCATACAAGGTTCAGAATGTCGCTTGTAAGGGACTGGATCATTTCCGTCAGCTGCTGGCTTACGTTGTTCATACCAAGGAACTCCAGCAGCTCGTCAACAAGGTCAGCCTTGAACAGGGAGCTGAACTGTGACGCGTCGGAAATACCTTGGGATAGCATATCACCGTTGATAACCGCAAGTACAGGACCTGTGGCTACCAATACCGGCAGGAAGAAGATCGCACGGCAGAGGGTTCTGCCCTTGAATTTCTGGTTTAAGAGCAATGCAACGAACAGTGAGAACACTAAAATCATTGCGGTTTTCGGCAGCATTTCGCCCAGCGAAGCTGTTAAATTCGGCAGGAACTTCTGGTCGGTGAGGAATGCGTCCGAGTAGTTCTTGAAGTTGTTCCACTCGGTGTAGATACCGGGGGAGGTCATTCCGTACTGCTCCATTTTCGCCTTATCGGAAACAAGGTCGGTAAAGCAGAGGGAGTACCAGATTGACTGGATAAGCGGAATGATGAACATATAGATCGTACCAACGATCCACAGTGCAAGGAAGCCGTAGCCGTAAAGACCCTTTTTGCGCTCGTAGGAAATGCGGGCTTTCTTAATCTGCTTTTCCTGCTTGGGCTGACGGCGTCTGATGTCAACCTCGCCGTCTGCATTGAGAGCGGCGGCGGAGGCTGTCATGTGCTGAACGGCAGGCTTTTTGGGCTCTTCCTCAACTGCTTCCGCAGCTTCCTGAGGCACTTCCTGTGAAATTGCCTCGGGAGCGGGGCTTACAGGCGCTTCTGCAACTTCTTCAGCCTTGATTGTTTCATTCAGCTCATTCGCTTCATTGATTTCATTTGGGTTGAAAGTTGAATCACTCATTACTCAATTACTCCTTCCAATCCGTAATCGGCAAGCTTGAATTCCTTGCCGTTGACTTTAATAACATTGTCCGCAAGATGTACATAAATAACAGTGCCGTTTGAATATGTAACCTCGATTTCGTTTGCGTTAATTCTGTTGTAGTCGGTAATCTGTGCGTCGGAAACGCCCGAAACAACGTCCTTGAACAGCTGGAACTCGCTTGCGGAACGTTCGATCCAACCCTGATAATTTGTGTAGTACAGACTGTCGTACTCGCTGTCGGTGAACTTGTTGGGGTTCGTATACATCAGCTCGTAGTGGAGCGGAGTACCTGTTGCCAGCGCCATAAGTCTTAATTCCTTAGCGTCTGCATTGGCGTTGATTGCCTTTGTTGTGTAAGG
>JBJERI010000275.1:0-5370 GCA_051882195.1 Ruminiclostridium sp.
CTCCGACCTTTTGAGTCGGAGCTGTTTTTTTGTAATCAAGTCATATAATCGAAAATTGACCCTGTCTGATTTGAGTTGAAAAGGCTTTCAATTCCCGTTTTGCTGTATGTCTTATTGAAGTCGTTGGTCTGTGCGGCAGTGTTGATTGAGCTTGTTCTGTCCGAAACCCACTTTGCATATGAGTTAGAGCCGTTGAAAATGCTCTTAAGCTGGTCAACGTCTGCGCTTTCAAGCTTATCCTTGTCAACGGAAAGAGTGCCGTCGGTATTTACCGTAATTCCCACCTTGCCAAGCCGTACGGAGAAAACGTCCGCCATATTGCTCATAAGCTTGCTCTGGGTCTGCACAGCCTGATTGCCCGATTCGGAAACCGCCTTTGCAACCTCGTTGTACTTATCCACAAAGCTTGTAACAGCCGTGGTAATTGCATTTGTATCGTATTCGCCGTTTTCGTTCTTTTTGAACAGCGTGGTTTTTTCATTCGTATCCACAAGCTTGTCTGCCGCCGATTTAAGGTCGGAGGTAAGGGTCTTGAATTTGGCGTTTGACTGGTCGGATATATAGTTTTTAACCTTTACGTTGCTTACCGATGAGGTGGATGATGAGCCGCTTTCCTCGCCTGCAAGCTGGCTGTAATAAGCACGGATAAGAGCGTGGCTTGAATTGAGGGACTTCATCTGTGTTGCAAGATCAGACATTGTTGAAATAAGCGTATTGTTTGCATTGATATTAAACGACATATAAATCAATCCTTTCTGCTTTGTCCAATCGGATACCTATTCATATATTATATCGGTTAAACATTGAGAAACTTTAGCTTTTTATAAAATTAACCGCACAATTCCTCAATTGCCCTTGCATATATTTTAGCACATTTTATGAAATTGTCAATAGAAATGAACTCGTCTGCACTATGAAGATTGCTGTTTTCTCCCGGAAATTCGGGGCCGAAAGCAACTCCGCCCTCAATTTCGTGAACATAAGTGCCGCCGCCGCAGGTCTGACACTCCGCTTTTAAGCCTGTTTCCTCGCTGTAAACCTTAAGGAGAGTCTGCACAAAACGGCTGTTTTCGTCAACGTAATGGGGATTGCTGGAGGTGGGGAAGGAAACCCGGTAATCCTGACTGCGGAACGCCTCTGTTATTTCCTCAAAAATATGCTCTTTTTCCGAGCCTACGGGATAGCGTATGTCGAATTTGCCGTTGAATGTGTTATTGCTGTAATCCGCAACGCTGAAAACGTAAGTCAGCAGTCCGCCCTTTGCCGTTTGAGCCGTACATTCATTGTGCTTGAAAATCTGTGAAAGCTGTTTCATAGGCTCAATGCCAAGTCCGCCCAGTACGTCAATCAGCATTGTAAGAGCGTTTTCTCCCTCGGTAGGAGTTGAAGCGTGCGCCGCTTTTCCTGTGCAGGTAAGGGTTATTAAATCGCCCTTTTTCTCGGCGGTAAGCTGTGGGATTTTGGGCAGCTTGTCCTCGCTAATGCCCTTTACAACGGCAATTGCCTTTGAGGGAACGGCGTTTACAACTGTGCCTGCGGTAAGGGAAACAAGCTTTTCGTCCGAAAAGGCTTTTGTAAATTCTCCCCTCATCATTCCCTTTTCGCAGTTTATCAGCGGAAATTCCGCATCGGGAGTAAAGACCATAGGCGGCATTTCGGCGCACCTCATATAATGCTCAATGTCAAGCTCCGAGCCTGTTTCCTCGCTGCACCCTACAATTAAGCGGACAGGCTTTTTCAGCAGTCCCGCCTCGTTTACCGCTTTCATTGCGAACAATGCGGCAACGGTAGGGCCTTTGTCGTCTATTGTTCCTCTGCCGAAAGCTTTGCCGTCCTTGATTGTCATTGTAAAGGGCGGCGTTGCCCAATCCTCCTCGGTTACGGGAACAACGTCAAGATGCCCTAAAATTCCCAGCTCCGCTTTGCCCATTCCAAGCTGAGCCGAGCCGGCGTAATTGTCATAATTTGCCGTTTCAAAGCCTAATTCCTTTGCGATGTCAAGAAAACGCTCAAGAGCCAGCTTGCAGTTTTTTCCGAAAGGAGCGTCACCGTCAGGCTCGGCGCTGACCGACGGTATTGCCACAAGTTTTGATAGCGTATCAAGCATTTCCTGTTTATAATTTTCGATAATCTGATTAGTGTTCATAATAATTCCTCGTGAAATAATTAGGCATTCCGTGCCGTTTATGATAATAGTATAGCACATATTACAGATAATTGCAAAATAATTATAAAAATTTTGCAAAAAAATATGTTGAAATTTTTATCGAAATATTGTATAATAGATTTGATTTTGAAAAAAGACAAAAGGGAGATATTGTTTATGGCACATAATTTTATGGAACTGATGATTAAAGACGTTGGCAATCTGTATGCCCAGGACGACTGGGGATATGTTTTTGCGGTCGTAATCACAGGTCTGGTAGTCGTATTCCTTATTCTGATGATTCTTGTTGGCGTTCTCTGGCTTTTCGGCAAGCTTATGGGCGGCACAGGCAAGAAAAAGAAGCCTGCCGCCGAAGAGGCAAAGCCTGCTGTTGTACAGGCTGCTCCTGCTGCTCCTGCCGCTGCTGCGGAGGATGAGGACGAGGCTGACGATGAAGAGCTTATTGCGGTTATTTCCGCTGCTATTGCCGCTTACAGCGCCGCTGACGGCAAGCAGTACAGAATAACAAGCGTAAAGAAGAGAGAAAAGGCTCTGCGTTCAGGCTGGGGTGCTGCAGGTATAAGCGAAAACACCCGCCCGTTCTGACGAGATTATAACAGTTAAAGGAGAACAAAATGGAAGTATTTTTAAACACACTGGGCGGCTTGCTTCAGAACTCCGCCTTCGCAAATATCAGCTGGCAGCAGGGAGTAATGCTTATTATCTCATTCTTCCTGATGTATCTTGCAATTGTTAAGCAGTACGAACCAATGCTGCTGCTCCCAATTGCTTTCGGTATGGCTCTTACAAATATCCCCGGTGCAAATATGTACCACGCCGAACTGTGGAACACAGTCAATGCGGCAGGGGAATATGTAGGCGTAAACTACGGAAACGTGCTTCATGACGGCGGTCTGCTGGATATACTCTATCTCGGCGTTAAGCTGCAGATTTTCCCGCCCCTTATCTTCCTCGGTATCGGCTGTATGACCGACTTCGGTCCGCTGATTGCAAACCCCAAGAGCTTGCTTTTAGGCGCTGCCGCACAGGCTGGTATCTTCATTACCTTCCTTGGCGCTTGCGGACTTACAGCCCTCGGTCTTGTTGACTTTACCCTTGCACAGGCGGCTTCGATAGGTATTATCGGCGGTGCTGACGGTCCTACCGCAATCTTCCTTACATCAAAGCTTGCACCTGAACTCCTCGGTTCAATTGCGGTTGCGGCTTATTCGTACATGGCGCTTGTTCCGTTCATTCAGCCGCCCATTATGAAGCTTCTTACCACAAAGAAGGAACGCTCCGTAAAGATGGGTCAGCTGAGGACTGTTTCAAAGCGCGAAAAGATTCTTTTCCCAATCGTTGTTACAGTGCTTGTTGCATTTATCGTTCCCGACGCCGCTCCGCTGGTTGGTATGCTTATGCTGGGCAACCTGTTCAAGGAATCGGGCGTTGTTGACAGACTTGTAAAGACAGCCTCCAACGAGCTTATGAACATTATCACAATTATGCTGGGCGTTACGGTCGGTGCAACTGCAACAGCCGAAAACTTCCTCAGCATCAAGACACTCCTTATAATCGTTCTTGGTCTGGTTGCATTCTGCATCGGTACAGCCTGCGGTGTTCTCTTCGGCAAACTTATGTACTTATTCACCAAGGGCAAGGTTAACCCCCTTATCGGCTCGGCAGGCGTTTCCGCCGTACCAATGGCTGCCCGTGTATCACAGAAGGTCGGTCAGGAGGAAAATCCGTCCAACTTCCTCTTAATGCACGCAATGGGACCAAACGTTGCAGGCGTTATCGGCTCTGCGGTTGCAGCAGGCGTTCTGCTTTCAATCTTCGGTTAATCAAAAAAATCAACGCAGTATCGTAAAAACGGTACTGCGTTTTGTTTTATCCGATTGTATTTTTCAGCCGCATTATGTTTTTCTCAATACTTCCGATAACCTCAATGAAAGCCTCGTCGCTTTTTCCCGTAGGGTCGGGCAAGCCCCAGTTTTCGTCAAATTTTCTGCCTACATAAGGGCAACCGACTTCACAGCCCATTGAAATAACAATATTGGCGGCGGGTATCTCATCAATGGTTTTGCTGTATTGGGTAAGCTCCATATCTATATTGTACAGCTTTTTCATAAGCCGCACAGCGTCGGGATTTATACGGGGCTTTGTTTCTGTGCCTGCGGAATAGCTGTCGAAAACCTCCGAGGCAAAATACTTACCAAGAGCCTCGGCGATCTGACTTCTGCAAGAGTTATGAACGCAGATGAATGCAATCTTTTTCCTGCTCATTGCGGTTTCCTTTCGCTTATTCCATTTTTGTCAGCAGCTTTTCAATTTCCCCGGGCTTCAATACCTTGCCCATAGAAACCACCTTGTCGTTTACAACAAGAGCAGGCATACTCATAACGCCGTATTCCATTATTTTCTGCATATCGGTGATATATTCCACCTCAACGCCAAGCCCCAATTCCGCCGCAGCCTTTTTCGCATTTTCAAACAGCTCATGGCAGGACTTGCAGCCTGCTCCAAGCACCTTGATACAGCAGATCCCCTTTATTTCCTCGCCGCAGCAGGTGCAGGAAATTTCCTCGGCTTGGTTTGACGAGCAGGAGCAGCAAGTCTTTGCTTCTTCCTTTTTCTTTTCGGATTTGAACAGTGACATAATTTTACCTCCGTTAAAATTTATACTATTAAGGGCTGTATCAGATTGAAGAAATAGCCCACAATAATAATTCCAATTGTGCAGATTGCAATAAAAATGCCAAGCAGCTTGGGCTTGACCGCCTTTCTAAGCATAATCATCGAGGGCAGGGACAAAGTTGTAACCGCCATCATAAAGGACAGTACAACCCCAAGCAAAGCCCCTTTGCCAAGCAATGCCTCTGCAATGGGAATCGTGCCGAAAATGTCCGCATACATGGGAACGCCTGCAATTGCCGCGATAATTACCCCGAAAGGATTATCGCCGCCAAGAGTCTGTATAATAAATTCCTCGGGAATCCAGTTGTGTATTACTGCGCCTATTCCAACGCCTATAATAACGTAGAGGAAAACCTTTTTCGCCGTACCGCAGACCTGCTCAAAGGCGTACTTTGTACGGTCTTTTATGTGCAGTTCTTCCTGCGGAATATCAACCGCTTTGCCGTTTCGTATAAACTCCTCCACTTGACTTTCAAGGTGCAGCTTTTCCCTGAGCGTGCCGCCTGCAACCGCAATAACAGGTCCCA
>JBJERI010000276.1:0-5355 GCA_051882195.1 Ruminiclostridium sp.
TATGGATATAGTAAACCTGACCGTTGCGGCGCAGCTCCTTGTGAATAGCTTGCCCGATAACGCCCCAGTCGTGTTCAAGAACGTAGGTAGTAATGGGCTGTCTGTCCTGTGGGGGCGTTTCAATAACGCTCATGTCACGGATTCCCGACATTGCCATATTCAGCGTTCTTGGGATAGGCGTTGCGGAAAGGGTGAGTATATCCACTCCCGCAAACATTTCCTTGAACTTTTCCTTGTGGTTAACGCCGAAACGCTGTTCCTCGTCGATAATAACAAGGCCTAAATCCTTAAATTCAACGTCGTCCTGCACCAGTCTGTGAGTGCCTATAACCATATCTATTGAGCCCGATTTAAGCTTTTTCAGTATTTCCTTTGCCTCTTTCGGGGTACGGAAACGGGAAAGCAGCTCGATTTTTACGGGATAGCCCTCCATACGCTTGGTTACGGTCTGGAAATGCTGCCATGCAAGAACGGTGGTAGGGCAGAGCAGAGCGCACTGCTTGCCGTCCATAATGCACTTGAAAGCACCACGGAGAGCAACCTCGGTTTTGCCGAAGCCAACGTCGCCGCAAAGCAGTCTGTCCATTGGCGAGCCGCTTTCCATATCTGCCTTTATTTCCGCAGCACAGCGCAGCTGGTCGTCCGTTTCCACATAGTTGAAATGGTTCTCGAAGTCCTCCATTTCCTCTCCGTCCTTGGAAAAGGCATAGCCCTTGCTTTTGAGCCGCTTTGCGTAAAGCTCGATAAGCTCCGCCGCCATTTCCTTTGCGGCGGTTTTCGCCTTGGTTTTGGCTTTCTGCCACTGGTCGGTGTGAAGCTTGGACAGCTTGACTGTGTTAAGGTCGGCGTTGCCTATATACCTTGAAATAAGGTCAAGCTGGGTTACGGGCACATAAAGCACGTCCGTGCCTGCGTATTTTATCTTGATGTAGTCCTTGCTTACCTTGTCGCTTGTAAGCTTCTGCACCCCCTCGAAAACGCCTATGCCGTAGCTGTTGTGTACAACAAGGTCGCCTATGGTTATATCGTTGAGGGAGTTTATTATTTCCGCTTTTTTGCGCTTGGGGGGCTTGCGCTTGGCAATTGTCACCGCCGTATGGGAAATGCAGGCGTATCTTGCAAGAGGATAGTCGTAGCCTGCGGAAAGAGTGCCCTGACAGACGTAAATTCTGCCCGAAACAAGCTTTTTCGGGTTTTCGGAATAGTCCGCCATAAGCTTTTCGTCACGGAGGTCGTCTGCAAGAGTACGAGCCGCCTTTTCCGTGCCTGCAAAGACAATTACGGAGTAGCCCCTGTTCACAAAGTCGGAAAGCTCCTCGCAAAGCACCTTGAATTCGCCGCTCCATGGGGAAAGCCGTATTGCCTCAATGTTCATCAGCTTGCCAAGGCTTAAATCCCCTCCTCGGAGGAACTGCTCGAAATATGCGGCGGCTTTTTTGTTTACCGCCTCGGAGTATTCGTTTTTGGTGAGAATGTAGCGGTCAAGTCCCTTGCAAAGCTCGCCGTCCTCGAAAAGCAGCTTTAAATCCTCGCTGTGCTGATTGGCGGCGGCACGGTAATTTTCATTGCAGTTAGTATATTCACATATAATTATACTTTCGGTATAGTCAAAAAGGCTTGCTTCTTCCTCGTAGCATAAGGGAAAATATTTGTCGGGATTTATAGTGACCCCCGATTTCAGCTTGGCAAAGTCCTTGTTGAGCATACGCTTTACCTGCTCGGCGTTTTTGCTCTTGACCTTGGAGGAAAGACTGTCGATTTTCTCTGCAAGAACCTCGCTGCTTTCAAAAAGGGTTTCCATTGCAGGCGCAATTTCAATCTGCTTTATAGTGTCAACACGGCGCTGGGTTTCAATGTCGAAGGTGGAAATTGTATCCACCGAATCTCCCCACATTTCAATGCGGACAGGGGTGGAGAAGTTTATGGGGTAAATGTCCACAATTGCGCCCCTCACCGAAAACTGGGAAACGCCCTCAATCTGGTCGCACCGTGAAAAGCCTGCGGCAAGGAGCGCCTTGATAAGCTTTTGCTGGGGGATTTCGTCCCCGGGCTTTATGGTAATTGTCCTGTCAAGGAGTACCTTTTTGGGGATTGTAAGCTGTCCTGCTCCGTCGGGAGCGGCAATTACCATATTTATCTGCCCTGTGGCAAGCTTGTAAAGCACGTTTATGCGGCGGTATTCGTATTCACGGGAAACCACCTCCACGTTGCCCAAGGTCAAATCCTTTGCAGGATAAAGGAGGCATTTTTCCTCGCCGCACATTGAGTTTATATCCTCGCAGAGGCGGCTGCCCTCGCTTTCGCTGTCGGCAAGGACGAGAATGGGAGAGGGAATGTTTTCATAGGCGAGAGCGGAGAGGAAGTGGGCCTTGTGAATGTGGGAAAGCCCCGTCATCATAGATGGCAGGGTGTGTTTTTTTATTTCGTCAACAAGCTGTCGGTATTCGGAGAGATTGCCTGCGACGGTGCGGAAGTATTCCATTTGTATTACCTCTGTTTATGGTAAGGATTGCTTTTGGAGCAGATAGGGCGGTTAAGCCTTTTCTGCATATTAAAGGCAAGGGGATTAACCCCTGCCTTTTAAGTAAATAATATGTTCCGTTATACTTAAAGTATAACACTTTCGCCTTAATCGGGATAAAGCTTACTCCTCCTCAGCCACAGCCTTGACCTTAACGCTCTCAACCGACTTATTTGCAGGAACAACCTTAACAAGCACCTTTGCCACCGCTGCGCCTAAAACCGTGCAAGTGATAGCCTCGATAAGTCCGTTTACTCCTACGAATAAAACGCCGAAAACAAATGGGTTAAAGGAGCCTAACATTTCCATAAGTCCCTGAATATACTCTGTGCTGCCGAAAAGGGTTATAAGTAGTACAAGGAAGAAAACCGTGTTGGAAAGCGCGCCCACAAGTCCTGCCACTGCGTAGGAAATAACCTTTGTCTTGTCGATTTTCTTTAAGCCCTCATAGGTAAGTCCTGCAAGCCAGCCTGAAATAATTCTGGGTACAAAGCACATGAGCGCTGTGAAAATAGGGTTGATTCCCAGAAGTGTTGCGCCGAAAGCGCTTTTGCCGAAGCATTCAAGGAAAGAAAGCAGTCCGAACACTCCGCCGAGGAATGCGCCTGCGCTCTTGCCAAGTACGATTGCGCCGATGATTACGGGGATAATGAGAATGGTCATTTCCACTACACCGATTTTGATAAGCCCAAGACCCGTTACTTCAAGCAAAATCATGATTGCAGTAAGTACGGCGAGCTGTACCATGCGCTGGATTCTTACGCTGTTTGTTCTCTGTGTCATAAAATCTCCTTTGCTGACGCCCCGCATGACGACGGGTGCATCGCCGGGTTGAATATATTTAATGGGTTTCCCCATTGCCCGCTTTAATTTCTTCTGCTATTTTTTCTGTAAATTATACGCAGACCCTCAAGTATAAGAGTGGGATTTAAAATAAACTCCCGTTTGCAGTAAGGCTTTATGGTTGCGGCAAAGCCCCCTGTTGCAACCACCGTTGCCTTTTCAAGCCCCATTTCCTGCTCAAACCGCTCAATAAAGCCGTCAATCATGCAGGCAACGCCTATAAGCACACCTGACCGCATACTGTCCACGGTGTTTGTGCCGATTGCCTTTTTAACGGGGTCGGCGCTGATAAGAGGAAGCGCCGCCGTCTGCCTTGAAAGAGCCTCAAAGGAAATCCGAACCCCCGGGGCGATTGTAACTCCGAGAAATGCGCCGCTTTTATCAAGGGCGTAAATCTTGTTTGCCGTGCCAAGGTCGATTGTAATGCAGGGGGTCTTGTAAATCTCCTTTGCGGCAACTGCGCCGCAGACTAAATCTGCACCCAACGTTGACGGGTCGTCAATTTTTATGTTGAGCCCCGTTTTTACCCCCGGTCCTACGATAAGGGGCTCTACACCGCAAAGCTTTTCGATTGCCGCCTTTATCTGTCCCGTTACGGGAGGTACAACGGAGGAAATTATTGCTCCGTTTATTTTATTCTTATCCACGCTGTTAAGTGAGAATATTTCATTGAACATTATTGCGTACTGGTCGGACATACGGGCGCTGTTGGTGTCAACACGGGATTCCATTACCAGCTTATCATTGTCAAACACACCAATGCAGATATTGGTGTTGCCTGCGTCGATTGCTAATATCATTTTGTTTTTCCTTTCGTTTATTCCTCGTCAAAATCCTCGGAGATTTCCTCCTCGGTTTCGGCTTCGGTTTCATAGTCGGTTTCCTTTTGGGGAATTGCCTTAACCGAATTTTTAACCTTGTTTATTTTTACGCTGACAAAAATCATCAGTGCGAAAATCACAACGCCCCCAACAGTAATATACCATGCAAGAGGATAGCCTGCCGTTGTAAAGGTCATTTCCACAACGTGCTGTCCTCGTGTTACGGGAATTGCTATAAGTGAATCAAGGACTTCGTCCGGCTCTGTTTCAACGCCGTCCACGGTTATCTTCCAGCCCGGCTCGGAGGGTATTGTGGTAAACAGCACTCTGTCTGCGTCGGCGTTTACGTTTATTTTAAAGTGGGTCGTGCTTAAAGCCTCCACGGTAGTGCCGCTGTTCATCTGATGCAGCCTTTCAATGTCGGTGTTCAGCAGTTCCTCGTCAACGTATGCAAACTGTGCTTCCTTGAAATAAAGGTCGTCCTTTACGAGAGTGAGAATCAAATCAACCGTTTCTCCCTCTTCGTATGTGCCTAAATTTTTTATGTGGTAGTTGTCGCCCTCGAAATAGTTGCCGCCCCATTCCTTGTTTATCCATACGTTAAGCTGACGCTGATACCTTGTGGGGAGATACATGTAAAGAGTGCCGCCGTCAACCATTCTTATGGTGTATTCAAGCTGTGCGTTTTTGCCCGACTTTTCCACCTTAAAGGAGTGATGGCCGTCGGTGGTTGTGCCTTGCTTAACGTTTTCCGTTTCCATATCCGCTTCGTAAATGCGCTTGAAGTAGATGTTGGTTTCCTCGTCGCCGAGCATTGTGGAAAGGAGCGTGTTCTGATTTCTGAATGGGTCTTCGCTGATCAGATTATAGTCCATTATTCCCGAATCCACAAGGTATGCAACAGGCATACAGTTGTCGTTTACCTCGTAGGTAATGTCCTCGGCGGATTTTATGTCGCTGGTTGCGTTGGTGGCGGTGGAAAGGATATATTTTACCCCGAAAAGGTCGCAGGTAAGGGGAGTGTTTCCGCTGAAGCGGGTGTAATGGGAGCTTGCGGTAAAGCCAAGCTTTTCAAGCATTGCAATGGGCTTTGCGTTCAGCGTTGAGGAGCTGTGGGAAAGTCCGTACATATTCAGGGCAAGTGGGTCGTTTACCGTGCGGAAGAAGTTT
>JBJERI010000277.1:0-5323 GCA_051882195.1 Ruminiclostridium sp.
GGCTACGGCACGGGAAAGCGTTTCAACTGGTCGCTGCTGGGCAGAGGAATGAGCCATATGATTCTTGCAGGAGGGCTGGACAGCGGCAGTATAAAAGAGGCAATTGCCCGTTTTCACCCATGGGCGGTGGATTTAAGCTCGGGAGTTGAAACAGGGGGCTTTAAGGACAGAGAAAAAATAATTCTTGCGGTGAAAGCGGCAAGAGAAGCATAATAGAAAGGAAAAGGCTATGTCAAAAGGAAGATTTGGCGTTCACGGGGGACAGTATATCCCCGAAACACTGATGAATGCCGTTATTGAGCTGGAAGAGGCTTATAACCGCTACAAAAACGATAAGGAATTCAACGAGGAATTAACCGCCCTGCTTAACGACTATGCAGGCAGACCCTCACGGCTTTACTATGCGGAAAAGATGACAAAGGATTTAGGCGGCGCAAAGATTTACTTAAAGCGTGAGGACCTTAACCACACGGGAGCACATAAAATAAACAACGTTATCGGTCAGTGCCTGCTTGCAAAGAAAATGGGCAAAACAAGGGTCATTGCGGAAACGGGAGCAGGTCAGCACGGCGTTGCCACCGCAACCGTTGCGGCGCTTATGGGTATGGAATGTGAGGTGTTTATGGGCAAGGAGGACACCGAAAGGCAAGCCCTCAACGTATACAAAATGCGCTTGCTTGGCGCAAAGGTACACCCCGTAACCACCGGCACAGCCACCTTAAAGGACGCCGTAAGCGAAACAATGCGAGAATGGACAAGCCGCATTGCGGATACACATTACGTTTTGGGCTCGGTAATGGGCCCTCACCCATTCCCCACAATCGTAAGGGATTTTCAGGCGGTAATTTCAAAGGAAATAAAGGAGCAGATGCTCCAAAAAGAGGGTCGGCTTCCCGACGCTGTGCTGGCTTGTGTTGGCGGCGGCTCAAACGCAATCGGCGCTTTCTATCACTTTATCGAGGACAAAAACGTCCGTCTTATCGGCTGTGAAGCGGCAGGACGGGGCATTGACACCTTTGAAACGGCGGCTACCATTTCAACGGGCAGGCTTGGCATTTTCCACGGAATGAAGTCCTATTTCTGTCAGGACGAATACGGACAGATCGCCCCCGTTTATTCAATTTCCGCTGGACTTGACTACCCCGGAATAGGCCCTGAGCACGCCTATCTCCACGACATCGGCAGAGCGGAATATGTGGCAATAACCGACGACGAGGCGGTAAACGCCTTTGAGTATCTGTCAAGGACAGAGGGCATTATTCCCGCAATTGAAAGCTCCCACGCTCTTGCACAGGCTATGAAAATTGCTCCCGAAATGGGAAAGGATAAGATAATTGTTGTAAACATTTCGGGCAGAGGCGACAAGGACTGCGCCGCAATCGCCCGTTACAGAGGGGAGGACATTCACGAATGAAGGTACAGGACGCATTCAAAAAGGGCAAGGCGTTTATCGCCTTTCTGACCTGCGGCGACCCCGACATTGAAACAACGGAAAAGCTTATTGCGGAAATGGAAAAGGACGGGGTTGACCTTATAGAATTAGGTATTCCCTTTTCCGACCCAACAGCAGAGGGTCCCGTTATTCAGGGGGCAAATATAAGAGCACTTTCAAAGGGAATTACCACCGACAAGATTTTCGATATGGTGAAAAGAGTACGCAAAACCGTGAAAATTCCGCTGGTGTTTATGACCTACGCAAACGTGGTTTTCTCCTACGGCACGGAGCGCTTTGTGAAAAATGCGGCAGAATCGGGCATAAACGGACTTATTCTCCCCGATGTTCCCTTTGAGGAAAAGGATGAATTTGCAGAAACCTGCGAAAAGGGCGGACTTGACTTCATTTCCCTTATCGCTCCCACCTCCGAAAACCGCATTGCCACCATTGCAAAGGAGGCAAAGGGCTTTATCTACTGCGTTTCCTCCCTTGGAGTTACGGGAGTAAGAACAGCCATTACCTCGGACATAAGCGGTATGGTAAGCATTGTAAGAAGCGTTACCGACCTGCCCGTTGCGGTGGGCTTCGGCATTTCCACCCCCGAACAGGCGGCGGATATGGCGGCAAAATCCGACGGAATAATTATCGGCTCGGCAATTGTGAAAATTATCGCCCAATACGGCAAGGATTCGGTAGAGCCTGTTGGAGAATATGTACGCTCAATTAAGTCAGCTATCAGTAAATAAATAATTAAATATCAGTTTTGTGCCGCAAATGTTCACATTTGATTTTTTAGTGAACGTTTGCGGCATTTTTTAGCCTTTTTTACCTATACTTTTTGTATAATAAACAATAAAATTTTTAGGTGAAAATTTTTTTAATCCCCTAAAACCACATTGTAAACCGCAAAACCGCAGTTGGTTTATACAGCAAAATAAAAAAGTGTATTGACAAATAAAGCGTTTTGATATACAATATATGTATCGCTCTCCAAAAGAGAAACACTATATTTTGTGTATGTAAATTTGACTATGTATAGAGAAATGCGGAAAGGATGAATTTTAGGTAATGAAGATTATCAAGCGCAACGGCTCAGAGGAAAATTTTGACGTTGAAAAAATAGTAAACGCCGTTGCAAAGGCAAACAAGGCGGCTGAACACAGCGAGCTTACAAACGAGCAGATCGCCGATATTGCGGATTATGTTGAGTACAAGTGCAGGAAGATGAATCGTGCCGCTTCCGTTGAAGAAATTCAGGATATGGTAGAGGATCAGATTATGGCTAAGGGCGCTTTCGCTCTTGCAAAAAGCTATGTAAGATACCGCTACACACGTTCTCTTGTAAGAAAGTCCAACACAACCGATAATCAGATTTTATCTCTTATTGAGTGCAACAACGAGGAAGTAAAGCAGGAAAACTCCAACAAGAACCCTACCGTAAACTCCGTTCAGCGCGACTATATGGCAGGCGAGGTCAGCAAGGACATTACAAAGCGTATCCTGCTGCCCCCGGATATTGTTGAGGCTCACGAAAAGGGCATTATCCACTTCCACGACAGCGACTATTTCGCACAGCATATGCACAACTGCGACCTTGTAAACCTTGAGGATATGCTGCAGAACGGCACTGTTATCAGCGAAACCCTTATTGAAAAGCCCCACAGCTTCTCCACCGCCTGCAACATTGCCACACAGATAATCGCACAGGTTGCCAGCAACCAGTACGGCGGTCAGAGCATAAGCCTTGCTCATCTTGCCCCCTTTGTGCAGATTTCCCGTGAAAAGATCCGCCGTGAATTTGATGCGGAAATGGCTGAAATAGGCGCAAGCCTTGACGAGGAAGCAAAAAACAAGATCGTTGAGGAAAGACTTCGCAAGGAAGTAGTAAAAGGCGTTCAGACCATTCAGTATCAGGTTGTTACACTTCTTACCACCAACGGACAGGCTCCTTTCGTAACTGTTTTCATGTACCTTAACGAGGCAAAGAACGAGCAGGAAAAGAAAGACCTTGCAATGATCATAGAGGAAACCCTGAAGCAGCGCTATCAGGGCGTAAAGAACGAGGCGGGAGTATGGGTAACTCCTGCGTTCCCAAAGCTTATTTACGTTCTTGAAAAGGACAACGTTGACCCCGGCACGCCTTATTTCTACCTTACGGAGCTTGCGGCAAAATGCACCGCAAAGCGAATGGTTCCCGATTATATCAGCGAAAAGGTAATGCTGGAGCTTAAGGTGGACAAAAACGGCGAGGGACATTGCTACACCTGCATGGGCTGCAGAAGCTTCCTTACTCCTTACGTTGACGAAAACGGCAAGCCGAAGTATTACGGCAGATTCAACCAGGGCGTTGTTACAATAAACCTTGTGGACGTTGCATTGTCTTCGGGCGGAGATATGACCAAATTCTGGCGTATTTTCGACGAGCGCCTTGAAATATGCCACCGTGCTTTAATGTGCCGCCATAACAGACTTAAAGGCACTCTTTCAGACGCTGCCCCTATTTTATGGCAGTACGGCGCTCTTGCCCGTCTTAAAAAGGGCGAAACCATTGACAAGCTCCTTTACGGCGGCTACTCCACAATTTCCCTTGGCTATGCAGGACTTTGCGAGTGTACAAGGTATATGACAGGCAAATCCCACACTGACCCCGAAGCAACTCCCTTTGCTCTTGAAGTAATGCAGCACATGAACGATATGTGCAAGGAGTGGAAGCGTGAGCACAACATTGACTTCTCACTTTACGGCACTCCTCTTGAAAGCACCACCTACAAGTTTGCAAAGTGCCTGCAAAAGCGTTTCGGTATAATCGAGGGCGTTACCGACAAGAACTATATCACAAATTCATATCACGTTCACGTTACAGAGCCAATCGACGCTTTCACAAAGCTGAAATTCGAATCCCAGTTCCAGGCTCTTTCACCCGGCGGCGCAATCAGCTATGTTGAAGTGCCCAATATGCAGCAGAATATTCCTGCGGTGCTTCAGGTTATCCGCTATATTTACGACAACATTATGTACGCCGAGCTTAACACCAAGAGCGATTACTGCCAGGTATGCGGCTTTGACGGCGAAATAAAGATAGTGGAGGACGAGGGCAAGCTGGTATGGGAATGCCCGCGCTGCGGCAACCGTGACCAGAACAAGCTTAATGTTGCAAGAAGAACCTGCGGCTACATCGGAACACAGTTCTGGAATCAGGGCAGAACGCAGGAAATCAGAGAAAGGGTGCTGCATCTGTAATGAATTACGGGGAAATCAAGAAATGCGATATTGCCAACGGCGAGGGCGTCAGGGTTTCCCTGTTCGTTTCGGGCTGTACTCATCACTGCCGAGGCTGCTTCAATCCCGAAACTTGGGATTTCGGCTTTGGACAGCCTTTTACCGAAGAAACAGAGGAGGAAATTCTCCTTGCCCTTGAGCCGGGCTATGTAAACGGACTGTCACTCCTTGGAGGAGAGCCCTTTGAGCCGGACAATCAGCGTGCATTGCTTCCATTTCTCCGCAAGGTAAAGGAGCGTTTTCCCACCAAGAATATATGGTGCTACACAGGCTATCTTTTTGATAAAGAACTGCTTTCCGAATGCAGAGCCAAGTGCGAATGTACAATGGAAATGCTGAAGCTTATTGACATTCTTGTGGACGGAGAGTTTCACCTTGAAAAAAAGGACGTGAGCCTTGCTTACAGAGGGTCATCAAATCAGAGGATAATTGATGTACGGAAAAGCCTTGAAAAGGGCGAGGTTGTGCTTTACGAGCCAATGAAAGGCACGGTGTGATTCTGAATAAACAATAAGGCGGCTGAAAAATCAGCCGCTCAGATTGTCGAAAAAGCTATTTTAAAAGTTTAGGTCAAGCCTTTTCAAAGGCTTGCGGGTTTTTAGGGCAGAG
>JBJERI010000278.1:0-5312 GCA_051882195.1 Ruminiclostridium sp.
CTATTTTGCTTACACAGAGCAGGAAAAAACCCGTATTCTTGAAAGCTTCGGCGACAAAAAATTCACAATTCAGCGTTCAAAAGGTCTTGGCGAGAATGACCCCGAAATGATGTCTCTTACCACAATGAATCCTGATACAAGGCGGCTTATTAAGGTAATGCCTGCGGACGTTGAAAAAACAAGGGAAATGTTTGATATGCTGCTGGGTGACAATTTACAGGGCAGAAAGGACTATATCCAGCAGTACGGCAGCAATTATCTGGAGGCAATAGACGTAAGCTGATGGAACTTGACAGAATAACAGTAATTCAGGCTTATATAAACGAGCTGCTTAAGGAAATTCCCGACGAAGAGGAAAGAAACGACGCAAGAATACACCTTTACGGCGTTTCAATGATGGCGGGCTATATTGCCGCAAGGCGTGGGCTTGACACGGAGCTTATGCAGATCGCAGGCTTGTTTCACGATTACGCCACCTGCAAAACGGGAACACTTTCCGACCACGCTCACAAGGGCTCGTTCCTTGTAAAGGGCGTGCTTAAGGAAATCGGACTAACAACGGACGAGGAAAACGAAATAATCTGCTCCGCAATATTTCACCACAGCGATAAGGACAAAATTGACAGCCCTTATGACGAGATATTAAAGGACGCAGATACAATGCAGCACGTTTTGTACAATTTTTCAAAGCCTGTCCGCCCACACGAAAAGGAACGCTTTGAAAGGTTAAAATCGGAATTTGACTTGAAACAGGAGTAATATAATTGAAAAAGGACAAAAAACAATCAAAACCACAGCAGAAGCAGAATGCTTATATTGAGGGCGCAGGCATTGTTGCGGAGCAGAATATAGTTTCAACTCTTGAAGAAAACTATATGCCCTACGCAATGAGCGTTATCGTTTCCCGTGCCTTGCCCGAAATTGACGGCTTCAAGCCCTCCCACCGCAAGCTGCTTTATACAATGTATAAAATGGGACTGCTTACGGGGGCGAAAACAAAATCCGCAAACATTGTAGGTCAGACAATGCGCTTGAATCCTCACGGCGACGCAGCAATTTACGAAACAATGGTGCGTCTTGCAAGGGGAAACGAGTCACTGCTTCACCCTTATGTTGACAGCAAGGGAAACTTCGGCAAGGCTTATTCAAGGGATATGGCTTATGCGGCTTCACGATACACCGAGGCAAAGCTTGACCCTATATGCAACGAGATTTTCTCCGAAATCGACAAGGACACTGTTGACTTTGTACCCAACTACGATAACTCAACCACCGAGCCCACATTGCTCCCCGTAAAGTTTCCCTCGGTGCTTGTAAACAACAATATCGGTATTGCTGTTTCAATGGCAAGCAATATATGCTCCTTTAACCTGTCAGAAATCTGCGAAACCACCATTGCGCTGATGAAAGACCCGGAGCACGATATTATTTCAACCCTGAAAGCCCCCGATTTTCCCGGCGGCGGCTACATTGTCTATGACGAGGCGGAGCTGCGCCGCATTTACAATACGGGCAGAGGCTCGGTAAAGGTCCGTGCAAAGTATAATTTCGACAAAGAGGCAAACTGCATAGAGGTAACGGAAATTCCGCCTACCACCACTGTTGAAGCCATTATGGACAAGGTTGTGGAGCTTGTTAAGCTGGGCAAAATAAACGAAATTTCCGATATGCGTGATGAAACGGATTTGTCGGGCTTAAAGCTTACATTTGACTTAAAGCGCAAGGTCGACCCCGACGCATTTATGAACAAACTGTTCAAGCTTACTCCTTTGCAGGATACTTTTTCCTGCAACTTCAACATTCTTATTGCAGGAAATCCCCGTGTAATGGGCGTTTATGAAATTCTCAACGAGTGGATTTCATTCAGAATTGAGTGCGTAAAGCGCAGGATTTACTTTGAGCTTTCCAAGAAAAAGGACAAGCTGCACCTGCTGCTTGGCTTGCAGAAAATCCTGCTTGATATTGACAAGGCAATAAAGATAATCCGTGAAACCGCAGAGGAAGCCGAAGTTGTGCCTAATCTGATGATTGGCTTCGGCATTGACGAAATTCAGGCGGAATTTGTAGCTGAAATAAAGCTGCGCCATATCAACCGTGAATATATAATGAAGCGCACCGATGAAATCGCTTCTCTTAAAGCGGAAATCGAGGATATGGAGGACATGCTGGAAAGCCCTCGCAGAATAAAGGCAACTATCATTTCCGACCTTAAGGAAATTTCCGAAAAGTACGGTCAGCCGAGAAAATCCCTGTTTGCCTATGTAAACGAGGAAGAGGAAGCGGTTGCAGAGGAGGTTGACGATTATCCCGTTACGGTTTTTGTTACAGGCGACGGCTATTTCAAGAAAATCACTCCCCAGTCCCTCCGTATGAGCAATGAACAGAAGCTTAAGGAAAACGACAGCATTGTTCTTGCGGAGGAATGTACAAACCGTGCCGAAATACTGTTTTTCACCGATAAATTCCAGGTGTACAAGTCAAGGCTCAACGACTTTGACTGCACAAAGGCAAGCGTGCTGGGTGATTATATTCCCGCAAAGCTTGAATTTGACGCAGGAGAAAAGCTTGTCTGCACCATAATAACGGCGGATTATTCGGAAAACCTTGTATTGTTCTTCAGAAACGGCAAATGTGCAAAGGTGCCCCTTTCCTCCTTTGAAACCAAGACAAAGCGCAAAAAGCTTGCCAACGCCTACTGCGACCAGTCGGAGCTTGTTTATATGGGCAAAATCAAGGAAGACACCGAGTTTGCGCTTCAGGCGGATACATTAAAGCTTATGGTGTTCAATACAGCTCTTGTTCTGCCTAAAACCACCCGTGATACTCAGGGCGTACAGGTAATGAGGCTCACAAAGGGGGCTGTGCTGAAAACTGCAATGCCTCTTGAAAAGGCTGCAAAGCGCATTGAAAATCCCGAGCCCTTCAGAGCAAAATCAATCCCCGTTGCAGGTGCGGCGGTAACGGCTGATTTGGATCAGATAGAGTTTGATTAAAAAAGGTAAAAAAGGTTTGTAATTTCCATAAAAGTATGCTATAATGAAAGCAAGATACAAAAAATCTTTTTCGGAGGAAACCACAATGCTGACTGACATAGAAATTGCGCAGAACGCAAAAATGTTAAAAATCAAGGATATTGCCGCAGAGCTGGGTATTGACGAGGAGGAACTTGTTCCCTACGGTCATTACAAGGCAAAAATTTCCCAGTCCTGTATAAACAGATTAAGCTCAAAGCCCGACAGCAAGCTTGTTCTTGTAACGGCGATCAATCCCACTCCCGCAGGCGAGGGCAAGACCACCACAAGCGTAGGTCTTGCTCAGGGAATGTACAAGCTTGGCAAAAAGGCGGTGCTTGCGCTCCGTGAGCCCTCCCTTGGCCCTGTTTTCGGCATTAAGGGCGGCGCAGCAGGCGGCGGCTATGCGCAGGTAGTTCCTATGGAGGACATTAACCTACATTTTACGGGAGATATGCACGCAATCACCTCCGCAAACAATCTGCTTTGTGCGCTTCTGGACAACCATATCCAGCAGGGCAATGTGCTTAACATTGACGGCAGACGAGTTCAGATTAAGCGCTGCCTTGATATGAACGACAGATCTCTCCGCAACTGCATTATCGGTCTTGGCGCAAAGGTTGACGGCGTTCCGAGAGAGGATCATTTCTGCATTACGGTTGCCAGCGAAATAATGGCTATTCTCTGCCTTGCAGACGACCTTGACGATTTAAAGGTAAGACTTGGCAGAATACTTGTGGCTTACACCTATGACGGAAAGCCCGTTTACGCAAAGGATTTAAACGCAGTAGGCGCAATGACCGCTCTGCTTAAGGACGCAATCAACCCCAACCTTGTTCAGACCCTTGAAAACACTCCTGCGATTATCCACGGCGGTCCTTTTGCAAATATAGCTCACGGCTGCAACTCCGTAAGAGCTACAAAGCTTGCAATGAAGCTTGGAGATTACGCAATTACAGAAGCAGGCTTCGGCTCGGATTTAGGCGCTGAAAAGTTCTTCGACATCAAGTGCAGATACGCAGGCTTAAAGCCGGACTGCACCGTTCTTGTCGCAACAATCCGTGCTCTTAAGTATAACGGCGGCGTTCCAAAAACTGAGCTTACAACCGAAAACGTTGAAGCGCTCAAAAAGGGTATTGTAAACTTACAGACACACATTGAAAACCTTAAAAAGTTCGGCGTGCCCGTTGTGGTTGCAATCAACCATTTCTATACCGATACCGACGCTGAAATCGCAGTTGTAAAGGAATTTTGCGAGAAAATGGGCGTTAAGGTGGCATTCTCAGACGTATTCCTCAAAGGCGGCGAGGGCGGAATTGAGCTTGCAAAGGCCGTTATTGAAACGGTTGAAAGCACACAGTCCGACTTCAAGCCAATCTATGATGAAAAGCTGCCGATAAAGGAAAAGGTAGCGGCAATCGCAAAGGAAATTTACCGTGCAGACGGAGTAATTTACACAAAGCAGGCTGAAAAGGCAATCGCTGAAATAGAGGGACTTGGCTTCGGCAATATCCCCGTCTGCGTTGCAAAGACACAGTATTCGCTGTCCGACGACCCAACAAGACTTGGCAAGCCCGAAAACTTTGAAATTACCGTCCGTGACGTTAAGCTTTCCGCAGGCGCAGGCTTTGTAGTTGTTTACACAGGGGACATTATGACAATGCCGGGACTTCCCAAAGTACCTGCCGCAAACAACATTGACGTTGACAGCGACGGAAATATCACAGGATTATTCTGATGGAAAAATACATATCCCATTCTCCCGAGGAAACAACAGAGATAGCCGAAAGTTTTGCGGAGCGGCTTAAAAGCGGCGACACGGTGCTTTACACAGGTGAAATGGGGGCAGGAAAAACCCATTTCACAAAGGGTATAGCAAAGCATTTCGGCATTGACGAGGAAGTGACCAGTCCTACCTTTGCTCTTGTAAACGAGTATATAGGAAAGCCCTCCGTCTTTCATTTCGACCTTTTCAGAATAGAAAGCTACGACGATTTGTATGCAATCGGCTTTTTCGATTATCTTGACCGTGACGGTATACTTGCGGTTGAATGGAGCGAAAATATAGAGGGACTTGCGGACAATTTAGAAAGCGTATTTTTCGTGGATATAAAAAAGCTTGATGAAAATTCAAGAGAAATAACTGTTTCAAGAAAAGAAAGCTGATATGAGAATTTTAGGAATTGATACAAGCGCAGGAGCGGCTTCATGTGCGGTGTGTGAAACGGGCGAAAACCGAAAGGTCCTTGCAAGCGGCTACATCAACACAAGGCTCAACCACTCACAGACCCTTGTGCCCTT
>JBJERI010000279.1:0-23733 GCA_051882195.1 Ruminiclostridium sp.
GTATAAGACCGTCCACCATCTGCGATATGTGCAACGGAATCAGCCAGTTTATCAAACTGGAACATATCGACAGAATTTGTAAAGCACTAAGTTGTAATATTTCCGAACTAATTAAGATGGCTTAAATGTGAAGAAATTTTTTGTTTTTCGAAAAGTTTTCAACAATATTAAAAAAACACCGAAAAAAGCTGTTAAATGGCTTTAAATTCGGTGTTATTTGATTTTTTATGATGTTTAAATTTTAAACTGAAATTTTACGAATTTTGTATTTTGCGTGTCAAATTTTTGCATTTTGCGTGGCAAGCAACACGGTCGTAGGGTTGCTCCTTTAATTTACGCTTATGCAAACAATATAAGGCACCCACTAAAAATGAGTGCCTTAATTCTTGTTAGTTACCTATTTGTTATGTGTTAGTTACGGCTCTGATTTTGCCCGTTTTCAAGTAAACCCAAACCGCCGCAAACACCATAACAAAGCGCTTTGTGAGCTCCCGAAAGGGATATGATTAACGCTTGCTGAACTGCGGAGCACGACGAGCAGCCTTTAAGCCGTACTTCTTTCTTTCCTTCATTCTTGGGTCACGAGTTAAGAAGCCTGCCTTCTTTAATGCAGGACGTAATTCCTCGCTGTACTGTAATAATGCTCTGGAAAGACCGTGACGAATTGCGCCTGCCTGACCTGTAACACCGCCGCCTGCAACTGTGCAGACGATGTCAAACTTCTCGGTAGTGCCTGTGAGAGCAAGTGGCTGACGAACGATTAACTTTAATGTATCAAGTCCGAAGTAATCGTCAATATCTCTGTTGTTGATTGTAATTTTACCGCTGCCAGGGTAAACGCGTACTCTTGCAACTGAATTCTTTCTTCTGCCTGTTCCGTAGTAATATGGCTTTGAATCGTACATTTCTACCCCTCCTTAAAATTCGAATACTTCAGGCTTCTGAGCAGCGTTCTTGTGTTCAGCGCCTCTGTAAAGACGAACTCTTGTCATTGCCTTGCGGCCAAGTGTTGTGTTTGGAAGCATACCATAGATAGCAAGCTCCATTGCCTTTTCGGGCTTTTCAGCCATTAACTTGCTGTACTGAACTTCCTTAAGGTGTCCGATCCAGCCTGTGTGCCATCTGTAATACTTGTTTTCAAGCTTCTTGCCTGTAAGAACTGCCTTTGCGCAGTTGATGATGATAACGTGATCGCCGCAGTCTACTGCAGGTGAATAAGTTGGCTTGTTCTTACCTCTTAAAATGAAAGCTGCCTGTGCTGCTACTCTACCGAGGGGCTTGCCGGCTGCGTCTAAAATATACCACTTACGTTCTACTGTTTCAGCTTTTGGCATATAAGTTGACATAATTTAGTTCCTCCTGTTTTATTTTTCTTCGTCTTAAACTCACGTTTTAACGCAACAATTGATATTATACAGATAAATTATTGCCTTGTCAACAGGTTTTTAAGCATTTTTTTAAATATATCTGATTTTCTTTGCATTTCTCTGCTTTTTTCTCATTTTCTCTCAATTTCTTGGTCGCAGTTTCACGGCTGAATATCATTTTTGAAATAAGCGTTGCAAAGCTGTCATTTTCTCTGTTTTTCTTGATTATTCTTATATATTGCTGTAACGCTGTTTTACTGTTTTTGTACACGAAAAAAGCGGGAAAAATCCCGCTTTTTCATATTTTGGATAATCATTAAGCCTTGTTTACAGAGCCGAATAATTCCATCTTTTCCTTAACTGTTGCCTTGATAGCTTCAAAGCCGGGAGCTAACAGCTTGCGTGGGTCGAAGCCCTTGCCCTGTAAATCCTTGCCCTCTTCGATATACTTTCTTGTAGCTTCCTGGAATGCAAGCTGACATTCTGTATTAACGTTAATCTTAGCAACACCGAGAGAAATAGCCTTCTTGATCATATCAGCAGGAATACCTGTACCGCCGTGGAGTACCAGCGGCATATCGCCAACCTTTTCCTTAACAGCAGCAAGTGTTTCAAAGCTTAAGCCTGCCCAGTTTGCAGGATACTTGCCGTGAATGTTGCCGATGCCTGCCGCAAGCATTGTAACGCCTAAATCAGCGATAGCCTTGCACTCGTCGGGATCAGCGCATTCGCCCATACCAACAACGCCGTCTTCTTCGCCGCCGATAGAGCCAACCTCAGCCTCAAGAGAAAGACCGAGAACGTCGCAAGCGTTTACAAGAGCAGTTGTCTTTGCAATGTTTTCCTCGATTGGGTAGTGTGAGCCGTCGAACATAATGGAGGAGAAGCCTGCGTTGATACAAGCCTTAGCGCCCTCAAAGGAGCCGTGGTCAAGGTGGAGAGCAACAGGAACTGTAATCTTAAGCTCCTCAAGCATACCCTTTACCATACCTACGATTGTCTTGTAGCCGCCCATGTACTTGCCTGCGCCTTCGGATACGCCGAGGATTACAGGTGAGTTGTTTTCCTGAGCTGTGAGGAGGATTGCCTTTGTCCATTCAAGGTTGTTGATGTTGAACTGACCAACAGCGTACTTGCCCTCACGAGCCTTGTTGAGCATTTCTTTTGCAGATACTAACATATTTCAAAGTCCTTTCAATTATAAAATGTTATTTATATAATATCACATATTTCATAAAAACGCAAGAAAAATTTTAATCTAATTCTATTTACAAATGAAGCGATTTATTGTATAATATTAAGGAATAAGAAAGAATTATGTTTTCCGCAGGAAAGGACTTACATATATGAAACTGAAAAAGCTTTTATTTACATTTTTTGTTGCCTCCGCAGTAGCACTGACAGGCTTATCGTCAATTGCTTACGCAGAGCCTGACGAAGAAGAGCTTGTGGCTGATGAAGACGCAGAGGAAGAGCCTGCTGAAGAAGAACCTGCTGAGGAAGAGCCTGCCGAAGAAGAACCTGCCGACAATACCGGTGATGAGGGATATGAGGACGCAGAGCCCGATCCCGACGAGGAGGATCCTGCTGTCACAACCGATACTTCCGACGAGGGTGACGGAGAGGAAATCCCCGAGGATTCGGAGGAGGACGGCGACGGAGAGGATCTTGTTGCAGACGAGGATATGACTACCGCAGAAACCACCGAAACGCCAATTGAAACTACGCCCGAGGAAACAACGACGGTTACCACAGCCGCAACTACCACTGCCGCAACAACAGCCGCCACTACTGCCGCTACAACAACCGCTCCTCCGGAAACTACCACCGAGGAAACCACAACGGAAACTACTCCCGAGGAAACCACAACCGAGGAAACAACCACTGCAATTATCGCCGACGTTGTAACGGAAACCTCAGAGCTTACCTTTACAAGCGCCACAGAGATTACCACTATTGACGAGGAAGCCGCAGATATTGACGCTAATCAGTCAAACCCATTGCTTATCGCATTTCTTGTTGCAATAGGCGTATTTGTGCTGTTTGTTACCGTTCCCGTAATTGTGCTGAAAATTCATCACAAGAAGCTTTATGAATATTGATTCATTTATATAGATTCATTTATATAGTATAAAATCACAGCCCGAGAAGCTAATACCTCTCGGGCTGACGCTGTTTATTAAATCATAATCTCCCATTACAGCTTTTTTGCGCCGTGAGTTGCCCCATAAACAACCTCGGCGTAAATTGCCGCCACTATCTGATACAGCTCGGGCGGTATTCTTTCCCCCGAATTAAGCATTACAAGCAATGCCGCCGTGCTGTCGTCACGATAAATGGGCACTCCGTTTTCGTCTGCGATATTGACGATTTTCTGTGCGATTTCACCCATTCCCGAAGCCACAACCATTGGTGCGCTGTTGGCGTCGGGGTTGTATTTCAGAGCAACAGCCGCTTTCTGACCGTATAATTTACGCTTTGACATTAAGACCTGACCTTCTTTCTGTTAGTTTGGGGAATACCTCCGAAAGGGCGTGGGGCTTTTTAAGTATGCCTGTGGTAACTCCCTTGGGACTAAATCCTACAGACGTTACAAAACGGTTTATCTTGGCGGTTAAATCGGGCACCTTTTCAATATAGCTCCAGGGGTGCAGCAGAGTGATATTAACATTGCTGTCCTTTGCGTAAAGGTTAAGCTCAAATCTGCCCGTTGCCTCCACCTCAAAAGTAAGAAAAAGGTGATAGTTATTCTCAATTTTTCCGCCCGTTGATTTTTTTCCCTCGTTATCCACCCAAAGCTCACCGAATGCCTTTGAATCCTCAATCTGCAATGGCAGTATGTAATGTGCAAGAGGCGTGAAAACTCCCGGAGCGTTGAGCATACTTTGCAGCAGATTTGCCGCATTGTAGCCGTCAAGAGTGGTAAGAGCGGGGTGATTTATGTTCTTTCCTATAAAGGTAGTCAGCTTTTCAAGAGTGCCTGCATTTTTGTCAAAGGAAAGATTTTGCTGTGAAAGCTCATTTTTATCCGCCATGTGGGAGATTATTTCCTCAAGATTTTCGAAAAGCAGCTGTCTGTTTTCGTTATCGGGCATTTTGCCTAACAACTCATTGAGAAAATCTACCAGCTGGTCCATATTTTCAATCTGTCCCAGTCCCTGTTCAAGCAATGCCTTGTCTGCCTGATTTTCAAGAAGAGAGCCTAACATTTCCTTTATAGTTTCCATTCCGTCCGTTTTGCCAAGCAAAAAGGCCTTCATAAACTCATCCGTGGAAAAATTTTCCGATTTTTCAAGGGCAGAAGCAAGGGTATTGGCTATTTTTTCTGTTTCCAAAGGAAATTGTGATAAATTTTTAGTATTTTTTTCGGTTTCTTTACCAATAAGTTCATTTTGCACTTGATTTTTTTGCCCGTTTGCTGTATTATTATTGTAGGTAATGTTATCCGTCTGTTGATTGAGTATTTTACCCAGCAATTTTTCAAAAGCGGAAATCAGTTCGTTCCTGTCGGCGGAGGAAGGAATCTGTGACATAACCTCCCCGAAAGCCTCTTTCAGCATATAGCTGTTGGTATTGTATTTCGACAGCGTATTTATAATAAGAGGAATAAGGGTCTGGGTGCGGTCGTCGTTAAGAAGACTGCCCGACAAATCGTTAAGCAGACTCATGGTCTGATTTTTCAGGGCGCCGTAATTTTCTCCGCTGCTTTCGCTCCACGCATTGCTAAGATTCAGAAGACTTTCCGAAAGGCTTTTGTTGGGGCTGAAATATTCCGAGAGAAATTTCATATTTGAGGCAAGAGCGTCAAGAATCTGTTCCTTGCTCTGAGCAAAGTTAATTGCTTTAAGCAGAACTCCTATGGATTGGTTCATATCCTCGTCTCCTGCCGCCGCAAGTCTGCGCAGCAGATCGTAAAACCTGTCGCCGCTGAAAACGGTGTTCTGCTCCTCCTGCGAGAGCATTTCGTCCACAAGCTTATCGGGGCTTATGTAAAGGCTGTTGTTAAGCTCGTCAAGCTCTCCTGCAAGCTCGGTATAGCCGTTCAGCTTTGCTGAATTAAGCAGATCCTTTGTAATAATGTCCCTTAAGGTGTCCATTGCCGAAGCGGGGTCTCTTGCAGTCTGTATTACGGGCGAATCGTTTTCGTAGCGTACCTGGGTGTTGGTTATGCCGCCCTGCTTCTTGTCGGTAGCGGAGGTTACTCCGTTCTGCCTGTCAAGCTGATTTATGTTAAACTGACCTGCACCGTTATTCAGAGTGGTTGAGTAGCCGCCGCCTGCTGCGGAGGTGTTGCTTACCTGTGAAATCTGTGGCAAATTCATCACGCCTTTCGTCAGTCATTAGAATATGTTTATATTCTATCATATAAATTTTTATTTTTCAACAAACAAAAAAGCATTTCGCAAAAAAATGTTAAAATATATCTTTTGATATATTTTAGAAGGGAAGGACAAAACAATGGCAAAAGTTGAACCTGGAATGGAATCAATGCTTGATGCGTACATCTTTGAGACGACCACTCTGCTGGAATCTCTTGATGAAATCCTTTTGCGAACGGAACAAGCCAACCAGTTTACCGAGGACGACATTAACGAAATTTTCCGCATAATGCACACGGTAAAGGGCTCCTCCGCAATGATGGGATTTGAAAATCTGCAGAAGCTTGCGCATAAGGGAGAGGATATGTTCTTTATTATCCGTGAGGACCCTGCAAAGGTGACGGACGTAAGCTTCGTATACGACCTCGTTTTCCAGATGTCCGACCTATTTAAGGCTGAAATCGAGGAAATCCAGAACAACGACGATTATGAGCCTACGGACTTTTCCGATATTATCGCAAAGCTTGAAGAGGGCGCAAAAATGCTTAAGGGCGAGCTTGACGGCGCTTCTCCGTCGGCAAAGGAGACTGCAGGCGCAGGCGCTCCTGCCGCAGACGCACCCGCTCATGACGAGGGCTGTACAACCGTCCGTGTATTCTTTGAAGAGGGCTGCAAAATGGAAAACCTCCGTGCTTTCCTGCTGCTTAATAAAATAAGAGAAGAAGCGGAAATAAAGAGCTTTGTACCCGATGATGTAGAATCAAATCCGGACACAGCTAATTACATAATAGAAAACGGTTTCCTCGTTACATTCAAGTCTGATGACCCACACACAGTTATCAAGCTTATTGAGGACGCAGTAAACGTTGAGTCCTACGAGGTAATCGAGGAAAATCACGCTGCCGAAAAAACCGAGGCCGCTCCTGCACCTCAGGCTGCCGCTCCCGCTCCTCAGCCCGCACAGGCTGCTCCCACAGCAGAGCCTGCTCCGCAGAAAGCGCCCGAAATTTCGGTTAAGCCTGCCGAGAGCAAGCCTGTTGCCGCTCCCAAGGCTGCTCCTGCCAAGGAGGAAAAGAAGGCTCCCACAAGCAGCACAGGCAAACAGAGCCTTATCAGCGTAAATCTTCAGAAGCTTGACCAGCTTCACGATATTGTAGGCGAAATCATCACCACCGAATCAATGGTTATTTCAAACCCAGAGCTTGACGGACTTCAGCTTGAAAGCTTTTCAAAGGCTGCACGTGAACTGCGTAAGCTTACGGACGAGCTTCAGGACACGGTAATGTCCATCAGAATGGTGCCGCTGACAGGTCCTTTCCAGAAAATGAACAGAATTGTCCGTGATATGAAGGTAAAGCTTAATAAGGACGTTGAGCTTATTATCGAAGGCGACCAGACCGAGGTTGACAAGTCAATTGTTGATAACCTTAATGACCCGCTTATGCACCTTGTCCGCAACTGTATGGACCACGGCATTGAGGATACCTCAGAGGAAAGAGTTGCCGCAGGAAAGCCTGCAAAGGGTACAATAAGACTTTCCGCTATGAACGCTTCGGGCGAGGTTATTATCACAATAGCAGACGACGGCAAGGGCATCAACGTTGAAAAGGTGCTTGCAAAGGCACAGGCAAACGGTATGCTCACAAAGCCTGTTGAGGAATATACAGAGCGTGAAATACAGAATATGATTCTTCTGCCAGGCTTCTCAACCAACGACGTTGTTACCGAATACAGCGGCAGAGGCGTTGGTATGGACGTTGTCCGCAAGAATATTGAAAAGTGCGGCGGTACTCTTACCCTTGAAAGCAAGGAGGGCGAGGGAACGACCTTCATTATCAAGATTCCGCTTACCCTTGCGATTATTGACGGTATGGAAATCAAGGTTGGCAGCAACATATTTACTGTTCCCATTTCCAACATCAAGGAAAGCTTCAAGGTAACAAGAGATCAGATAATCAAGGACACCCAGCACGGCGAAATGATTATGATAAGAGGCGTCTGCTACCCCATTATGCGCCTCCATCAGAAATTCAACCTGCCCACCGACGTTATGGACTTTGAGGACGGAATCCTGCTTCTTGTTGAGGCGGAGGGCAAGAGCGTATGCTTATTCTCCGACCGTCTTATCGGCGAACAGCAGGTAGTTGTAAAGCCGTTCCCGCCTTATCTCAGTCAGTATAATCTTAAGGCAGAGGGACTTTCGGGCTGTACAATTATGGGCGACGGCAGCATTTCACTGATTGTTGACGTCAACAACCTCATTGATACCTATTAAGGGAGGGATTTAACGTGGCAGATATAAAAGAACTGCTTGAAAAGCAGACACAACTTCAGGTAAGAGAAGCAGAGGCTAAAAAGGAAAAGGAAAGCGAGATAACAAAGGTTCTCACATTCTATATAGGCGAACAGGTTTACGGCATTGAAATACCCTATGTAATCGAGATTATCGGCGTGCCAACAATTACTAAAGTACCCGGTATTCCCCAGTACATCAAGGGCATAATCAATGTCCGCAGTAAGGTAGTGCCTGTTGTCAACATAAGAAGCCGTTTCGGCAAGGATGAAATAGAAACCACCGACCGTACAAGCATTATAATCGTTGCGCTCAACGACGTGCAGGTGGGTCTTATCGTGGACGAGGTACTTGACGTACTTTCCGTTACCGAAAAGCACATTGCTTCAACCCCAAAATTAAGCGGCGTAAACTCAAACAAGTACATCAACTATATCCTTGAAATGCCCGACGGTATAAAGCTTGTGCTTGACATTCAGAAGCTTATTTACGACAACGACGATAACCTATAAATCGCAGAAAGCCGATTGTGAAAGGAAATAATAATGTCTATGAAAATATCGGACAGCGATTTCACAAGACTTGTTACCTTTATACACGAAAATTACGGTATAAATCTTTCCCAGAAGCGCATATTGATTGAGGGCAGACTCAGCAACGAAATTCAGCGCAGAGGCTTCAAGGACTTCACTCCTTACCTTGATATGCTGTTTAACGACACCTCAGGCACGGAGCTGGTGGCATTGCTGAACAAGCTTACCACCAATCACACCTATTTTATGCGTGAGCCTGAACATTACGAGTTTATGCGTAACGAGTTTCTTCCCTATATGGAACAAACCAAGAAGAACAAGGTTATCTATATATGGAGCGCAGGCTGTTCAAGCGGCGAGGAGGCTTATACCAATGAAATGCAGATGATGGAGTATTTCGGCTCAGCCGCTTCGGCGTGGGACACGAGAATACTTGCAACGGATATTTCAATGAACGTTCTTGAAAAGGCGCAAAAGGGAATTTACCACAAGGACAGTATGAAAAACCTGCCCCCAAGCTGGATTCCCAAATACTTTACTCCTTTACAGAATGACTGCTATCAGGTAAAGCCCTTCCTGCAAAAGCAGGTTATTTACAAAACCTTTAACCTTATGGAGCAGATTCCCTTCAGGAAGCACCCCTTTGATTTGATTTTCTGCAGGAATGTTATGATTTATTTCGACCTGCCCACAAAGGTGGAGCTGGTAAAGCGCTTTTACGACGTTCTTGCGCCGGGCGGTTACCTGTTTATAGGTCATGCGGAAAGTATTCCCCGTGAATCCACCAAGTTTGAATACATAAAGCCTGCAATTTACCGCAGACCCTTAAATAATTGAAAAGGATGATTACAATTGCCAAAAATCAGAGTTCTCGTCTGTGACGATTCCTTGCTTTTCCGTGAAACAATTGCAAGAGCGCTGAACGAGGACAAAGATATTGAAGTAATAGGAACAGCCTGCAACGCTTACGAAGCAAGGGACAAAATTGTTCAGCTTCGCCCCGACGTTGTTACACTGGACGTGGAAATGCCTAAAATGAGCGGCATTGAGTTTCTGAAAAAACTGATACCGCAGTATCCTATTCCCGTTATTGTTTGTTCATCAAGCCCCGTAACTTCATTTGACGCAATAAGCGCAGGGGCGGTTGATTACATAAAAAAGCCTGTTGCTCACAGCTCGGCTTCTGTTCAGGTTTTCGCTTCACATCTTTGCAACAAGGTGAAAATTGCAGCCGTAGCAAAGGTAAAGGTTCCCAAAAGCTCCCAGATAAAGCCTATTTCACCCCTTAATATAAAATCCGCAGTTCCCAGCAATAAAATAATCGCTCTTGGCGCAAGCACAGGCGGCACCGACGCATTGCAGGTGGTTTTGCAGAATCTTCCCGCAAATACTCCCGGAATTGTGGTTGTACAGCATATGCCCGCAGGCTTTACCAAAATGTACGCTGAGCGAATGGACAGAGTGTGCAAAATGTCCGTCAAGGAAGCGGAAAACGGCGACCGTGTGGAAACGGGCAAAATTATCATTGCCGCAGGCGGCTTTCATCTGCGACTTTGCAAGGATATGAGGGGCTACTACGTTTCTTCGACCCTTGGAGATAAGGTATCGGGTCATTGCCCGTCTGTTGACGTGCTTTTTGACAGCGTTGCCGAAACTGCAGGAGCAAATGCAGTAGGCGCAATCCTCACAGGAATGGGCAGCGACGGCGCAAAGGGCTTGCTTAAAATGAAAAAAGCAGGTGCTTTCACCATAGGACAGGATAAGGAAAGCTGCGTTGTTTACGGTATGCCAATGGTTGCCTATAATATAGGCGCTGTTACAAAGCAGGCTCCGCTGCAGAATATCGGTGAATTGATACTGGAAAATTTATAAAATATCCCGTTTATCTTCGGATAAGCGGGTTTTCCTTTTGCTTGTTTTTATCAATGAATAATTTGGCATTTTTTATCGGAATAAATCGAAAAACAGTGAAAACAATACTAAAAACAACAAAAGGAGTGATAAAATGCAGATAACCAACAAGGAGTACGATAGTCTTACCAAAAAGCGCTCTCCCAATTCAAAACTGTATCTGACCTTGCCAAAGGCATTTTTTATCGGCGGAATAATATGCTGTATCGGCGAGGCTTTCCTAAATTTATACTCAACGCTGGGTCTTACCAAAACTCAGGCAGGAGCCGTAACCTCAATAACGCTGGTGTTTATCAGTGCGGTGCTTACAGGCTTCGGAGTTTACGATAAAATCGCTAAGCACGGCGGCGCAGGCACGCTTGTGCCTATTACGGGCTTTGCAAACGCTGTAGTGTCCCCTGCCCTTGAATTTAAGACCGAGGGCTTTATAATGGGCACTGGAGCTAAAATGTTCGTAATCGCAGGACCTGTTATTGTTTACGGAATAACCGCTTCGGTGGTTTACGGACTAATTCTTGCTATATTTCATCTTGCATAGGAGTTAAAAATGTCGGTTTATTCAAAAGAAGGTACAATTGAACTTACCACCTGCCCCAGCGTTTCCGCTTATGCGGCGGCAGTGGGCAAAATGGAGGGGGACGGACCATTAAGGGACTGCTTCGACTATATTGCGGACGATGTTACAATGGGCGAGGTGAGCTGGGAAAAAAGCGAAAGCAAATTCCAGCAGTACGCCTTTAATACAGCCCTTACCAAGGGCGGCTTTGCGGAAAAGGACATAAGCTTTATTTTTGCAGGAGATTTGCTCAATCAGTGCACAGGCTCCTCATACAATCTCCGTGAAACCAATATTCCTGTGGTGGGACTTTACGGCGCCTGCTCCACAATGGCAGAAAGCCTTGCTCTTGCTTCAATTTTCATTGACAACAGCGTAGGGCAGAATGCGGCGGCTCTAACCTCTTCACATTTCTGCTCGTCAGAAAGACAGTTCAGATTTCCGCTGAATTACGGCGGACAGCGCACTCCAACTTCACAATGGACTGCAACCGCCAGCGGCTGTGCCATCGTTTCTCCCCATAACAAGCCGCCCTACGTCAAGGCGGTTACAATCGGTACAATTCAGGATATGGGCATAAAGGACGCCAACAATATGGGGGCGGCAATGGCAGGAGCAGCTTATCAAACAATTTCAAAGCACCTTGCCAACACCAACACAAGCATTGACGATTACGACATGATATTGACAGGAGATTTAGGCAGAGTAGGCAGCGACCTGCTGACTGACTTGTTCGGCAAGGATAACGTTGACATTGCGAAAAAGCATCAGGACTGTGGACTTATGCTGTACGATATGGAAAAGCAGGACGTTCATGCAGGAGGCTCGGGCTGCGGTTGCAGCGCAAGCGTTCTCTGCGGATATATTTTGCAGGAAATTGCACAGGGAAAGCTTAAAAACGTGCTGTTTGCCGCAACGGGAGCCCTTCTCTCCCCCACCGTTGTGCAGCAGGGAGAAAGCATTCCGGGCATTTCCCACGCTGTTCATCTGTCGTATAATTAAGGAGAAATTATGGATATGTTTATGGAATATGTGTGGGCGTTTGTCATAGGCGGCGCACTGTGCCTTGTGGGACAGCTGCTTATAGACCTTACAAAGCTTACGCCTGCACGAATACTTGTGCTTTATGTTGTGGCAGGAGTAATTTTAGGCGGAATAGGCGTTTATGAGCCCCTTGTTGAATTTGCGGGAGCGGGAGCAACCGTGCCGCTGACGGGCTTCGGCTATCTCCTTGCAAAGGGCGTAAGGATTGCCGTTGCGGAGGACGGACTGCTTGGAGCGTTTACGGGAGGCTTTGCCGCCTGTGCAGCAGGACTTACGGCGGCAATTGTGTTCGGACTTATTGTTGCGCTTTGCTTTAAGAGAGGGGATAAGCAGAGTTAAGGATAGACGGATTATTTTTCAGTTCGTTCAGGCTGTCGATAAGCCGCCATCTGCGTTGTCAGTCGCACAACGGCAGGCACAAAGCCTAGCCGTTGTACGACTTCCTAGCCTCTGACGGCTTCTCGCCACCCTTTAAAACTTATTTTATAGTTACATATTGCAATTATCCTCCGTTTATAGTAAAATATAATTAGAATACGGAGGTACTTATGAAAAAATTATTGATTGTTGTTGATTATCAGACAGACTTTGTAAGCGGCATACTGGGCTCTCCCGCCGCCGCAGAAATCGAGGACGAAATCTGCAGCAAAATAAACCAATACCGCAGCGAAAACGCCGACATAGTTTTCACAATGGACACCCACGGCAAGGACTATGCCCAAACAGACGAGGGCAGAAAGCTGCCAATGCACTGCGAAAAGGACAGCGTGGGCTGGCAGCTTTACGGAAAGGTTAAAGCCCTTAAGCAGAACAGCGACAGATATTTCTGCAAAAACACCTTTGGCAGCGCTGAGCTGTACGATTATCTCCGCAATAATACTTATGACCTTGTGGAGCTTTGCGGAGTTGTTACGGATATCTGTGTTATCAGCAACGCTGTCCTTGCCCGTACCGCAAATCCTGCCTGCGAAATTATTGTTGACGCTAAGGCAGTTTCGGGCGGCAAATGGGGACTTGATACAATGAAAAGTATGCTGATGAACGTTATTAACTATGACGAGGTTTGATATGGAAGAATTGCGTGACAAAAACGGACTTACCGAAAAGGAATTTCTTGCAAATTACACCGTAAAGGATTATCCCCGACCCTCCGTTACCGCCGATATATGCATTTTCGCACGGAAAAATGGCAAAGTGAAGCTGCTGATGATAAAACGGGGCGGACACCCTTGCCTTGGAATGTGGGCATTGCCCGGCGGTTTTTCCAATCCCGATGAAACCGTTGACAGCGCCGCCGCAAGGGAGCTTGAAGAGGAAACAGGGGTAAAAAATATGCACCTTGAGCAGCTTGGCTTATTCAGCGACCCCCAGCGCGACCCCAGAACATGGGTAATGACCTGCGCTTTTATGGCGGTGACGGAAAGCTCTGATTTAGGCGAAAAGGCAAACGACGACGCCGACGATACCGCCTGGTTTGATGTGGAGCTTAAAGGAAACAGGCTTACTCTCACCTCCTCAAAGGCGGTAATTTCCGCCGACCTTGACATTACCGAAACCAAAACAAACTTCGGAACAATAACCCATATCGACATAAAGCAGAATAACGGAATCGCCTTTGACCACGCCAAAATTATTGCAAGCGCAATTTTAAGGCTGAGGGAAAGAAAGGTCATCTGATTACAGCCTGCACTGCTCATAAAACGGTGCGGACTTTTCCGTACGCAACCGCATTGTCAACCGCTGTTTGCGCCATAAGTAAACCAAAGGTTGATAAGAAATTTTAATTTGCAACCCAAAGTTGCTTGTAAATAAAACCGTGATATGTTAACATTTAGACATCAAAACCGAGAGAGGTAATTATGAAGAAAAAAGACAAAGACAAAAACAAGGACCCCAACGAAAAAAACTACGGTCTGTTCCAGAACATGATGTATGTTCTTAAAGGGATAATAAAGCATCAGAAATCTCTGTTTTTCCTGATGATACTTTATTCCTTTACCTGTGCGGCAATGTCCCTTATGTGGACCATTATCGTAAAGTACATACTGGATTACGTTCAGACTGCCCTTCAGACAGGCAATACCACCGACTTTATGCCGCTGCTTATGCTGGTGCTTGCAACAACGGCGGTGGAAATCATAATGATGGGCGCAAACACTTTTTGCAACATAGATATGTGGTGGAAATTCGTTTACGTCCGCTTTAAGTTCATTTCAATTCGAATGGCAAAGTCAATGTCCATGAAGTATGAACAGCTTGAAACGCCCAAAATGCTGGACAGTATGCAGAAAGCCATGAACGCCACGGGAAACAATACCAACGGCGTTGAGGGTCTTATCCGCAACTTAAGCTCCTTTATGGTAGCCTTTGTGAAAATTATTGCCTCCGCCGCAATTATCTTCACTCTTAACCCCATTGTTGTGCTGATTATGCTTGTTCTTGCCTTTGTTCAGTTCCTTTTCTTTGACTATACAAAGAAAAAGGACAAAAAGGAAGTATGGGACGCAATGGCGCCCAACTGGCGTAAAACAAGCTATATGGAAAATACCTCCACCAACTTTGCCTTTGCAAAGGACATAAGGCTTTTCGGATTCAGAAATTGGCTCAGCAAAAAGCACGGGGAAATATGCGACGAAAAGCACCGCTATATGGTAAAATCCAAGAATTACTGGATTGCAAACAGCTTTTTTGCTCACGGAATTTCCCTTTTGCAGGAGGGAATACTCTATGCCTGGCTTATTTACTGCGTTATCACAAAGGGTATGTCCATAGGCGATTTCACCCTTTATTTAGGCTCAATCAGAACCTTTTCCGCAACCCTTACCGATTTGCTTAACAGCCTTGCAGATACCCGATTTAACTCAATGCAGGTTAACGATTTCAGAACCTTTGTTGAATATCCCGAGGACGATGAAAGCAATTGCATTGACATTCCCAAATGCGATAAATACGTTTTTACCTTTGAAAATGCGTCTTTCAGGTACAGCGGACAGGAAAATTTCGCTCTGAAAAATCTCAATTTAACTCTTGAAGCGGGAAAAAGACTGGCTGTAGTAGGTCTAAACGGCGCAGGAAAAACTACCTTTATCAAGCTTCTGCTGCGGCTTTACGATGTTACCGAGGGCAGAATACTGCTTAACGGCACTGATATACGCAAATTCAGGCGCAATGATTACTATGAGCTGTTTTCACCAGTTTTTCAGAACGTTGAGATTTTTGCGTTCCCCTTAAGCGAAAACGTTTCAATGAAAGAGCCCGAAAGCACCGACAAGGAAAAGGCTGAACGCTGCCTTATTCTTTCGGGAATGGACGAAAAGCTGAAAGCGCTGCCCAAGGGAGTTGACACCGAGCTGCTAAAGGTTATCTACGACGACGGCATTGACCTTTCGGGAGGCGAAAAGCAGAAGCTTGCCCTTGCAAGAGCATTGTACAAAAACGCTCCCGTTGTGGTGCTGGACGAGCCTACTGCCGCTCTTGACGCTTTGGCGGAATACAAGCTTTATAAGGATTTCGACAAGCTTATAGGCGAAAAATCGGCGGTTTACATTTCACACCGTCTTTCCTCCACACGTTTCTGCGACAGCATAGCAATGTTCAAGGCAGGAGAAATGGTGGAGTACGGAACACATGAGGAGCTGCTTCAAAAAGGCGGCGCTTATGCGGAAATGTTCCGGGTTCAGGCGCAATATTATCAGGAGGAGGCGGTTGCAAATGGCTGAAAAGAAAAATAAAAAGGAAACAGGCTTTCAGATTGTAAAGCAGACGCTGAAATACTTCCTCCCCATTGCGGCAAAATACAAGCCGGGCTATTTCGTGCTTATGGTGTTGAGTATTATTCTGAACACCGTCAAGCCTTTTATCAACATTTTCTTCCCTGCAATGATTATCGACGAGCTGGTTTCAACGCTGAATATAACCAATATCGTCATCTACACGGTAATAACCGTTGCTGGAAACGTGCTTCTTGACTTGCTTGGCAGCCTTTGCTATGTAAGCATGGAAAAGTATGCAGACAGCTTTGAGAACTACTTCAACATTGAAATTGCAAAGCGTGCAATGGAAATGGACTTTCCCCTTACGGAAAACAAGGACGCTCTCGATCAAGTGGAAAAGGCAAAGCAAGGTATGCAGTGGTATTCGGGGGGCGTTCACGGAATATGCCTTAAATTCCAGCGCATAATTACGGGCATAACCACTCTTGCAGGCGTCTGCGCAGTGCTTATAAACGGAGCGCCCTTTATGATGCTGATTGCGGTTATCGTGCTCGTAATTACCTCTTACCTCAATAACAAGAACAACAAAATAGAAATTGAAAACTACAAGGAGCTTTCCAAGATAAACCGAATTTTCGGCTACACCCTTTTTGAGCTTTCGGATTTCCGTTTCGGCAAGGATATTAGGCTGTACAAGGCAAAAAATATGATGCTGAACAAAGGAAACGTGCAGGCGGAGGCAATGACAAAGAACTGGAAAAACCTTTCAAAAAAGCAATTGCCAAATTCCGAGCTTGACATAACCGTGGGAGCGATCCGCGACGGCGTGAACTATTTCTATCTTGCGTGGCTGGTGCTCAGCGGAATTATCACATTAGGCGATTTCTCAAAGTTTTCCTCGGCGGCGGGAACCTTCACAATGGCGCTTCAGGACATTATTTTCGGCTACCAGGAAATTGTAAAAAGCTGCACCTATGCAAGAGAATATCTCCTGTTTATGAACTATCCGCCCTATATTTCACAGGGCACGGAAAAGCCGAAAAGCTGTGAGCATACCATTGAATTCCGCAATGTATTTTTCAAATATCCCAACACCGAGAATTACATATTAAAGGGCGTTTCAATCACGCTGCACAACGGCGAGCATTTATCCGTCGTGGGTCTTAACGGCGCAGGAAAAACCACCTTTATCAAGCTTTTGTGCAGGCTTTACGACGTTACCGAGGGTGAAATTCTCCTTGACGGCAAAAATATAAAGGAATACGATTTTGAGGAATACGCAAAAATTTTCTCGGTAGTTTTCCAGGATTTCAAGCTGTTTGCTTTCTCAATTCTTGAAAATATTGCGGCGGAGGAATCGGAAAACGAGGGTACAAGAGAGCGTGTGGAGCAGCTTATAAAGCTGGTGGGACTTGAGGAAAAAACAAGCTCTCTCGAAAAGGGCGCAGACACGGTGCTGTTCAAGCAGTTTGAGGAGGACGGAATTGAGCCAAGCGGCGGCGAACAGCAGAAAATCGCCATTGCCAGAGCACTTTACAAAAACGCTCCCATTGTTATTCTTGACGAGCCAACTGCCGCTCTTGACCCTGTTGCCGAGTACGATATTTACAGGCAATTTGACAAGCTTGTTGGCGGAAAAACGGCGGTTTATATCTCCCACAGGCTTTCCTCCTGCAAATTCTGCGATAAAATTGCGGTTTTCTCCGACGGAGTTATCAAGGAATACGGAACTCACGACCAGCTTGTGGGGCTTAAGGACGGAATTTACGCCGAAATGTTTGCGGCGCAGGCGCAGTATTATACATAAACAAAGAAACCGTAAATCAAATGTGATTTACGGTTTTTATATATTCCGCCTTAATTTCTCAAAGCGTCAATGGGCTTCATTTTTGCGGCTTTTCTTGCAGGATATACTCCGAAAATTGCTCCCATTGCCACTGATACTCCAAAGGCGAGGAAAATCATTCCCCAGTTTACGATAAACTCCGCTCCCATTACAAAGCAGCCCACAAGTGCTGTAAGCAGTCCGAGAGCAGTTCCGATTCCGCTTCCCATTGCGGAAAGCATTGCGCTTTCAACAAGAAATTCAAGCATTATATCCTTGTTTTTTGCGCCGATAGACTTCTTTATACCGATTTCACGGGTGCGCTCGTTAACGCTGACAAGCATGGTAGTCATAACGGTAATTCCCGATACGAATAGGGAAATTCCCGCAATAAGGGACAGCACAAGGGTAAGTATGCCCATAATGCTTTCCATTTGGGATTTCTGCTGCAAAAGGTTGTTTACGCATATTCCCGACTCAACCTCCTTGCTGGCGTTAATGGCGGTCTGAATACGGTCGGTAACTCCACTGTCCTCTTTGAGGGCGTTGTTTACAAGCACCGCTATTCTGTCGTAGGTGGTGCGGCCGGTAATTGCCTGCATTGTGGTATATGGAATATACACAAAGTCGGGTATAATGTTGGAAAGTGCGTTCTGAAGAGAGCTTATGCCCGACTGGGCAACGCCTATTACCTCAAAATCATAGTAAGCGCCGCATAACAGCACCTTAACGGTTTTGCCCACAATGTTGCTTCTGCCGTAGGTTTCCACCGCCATTTTTTCGTCCACAACGCATACTCTGCGGTTGGCGGCAACATCGCTGTTATTTACAAGTCTGCCGTGCTTTGGCGTAATGGAGATTATGTCCCTTGCCTGACTGTCAACGCCCCATGCAATGCAGTCAACGCTTTGCCCGATAAGCTTTGTTTCGGTAACGCTTGCCATTAAGGGCATTGCCTTGTCAACTCCGTCCACCTTTGCAAGCACCGCTATATCCTCATCGTCAAGAGTAATGTCCGAAACGGTTTCCGCAGGCTGAACCATTACCGAGTTTATTCCCATAACATTGAGAGTGTCTGCAATTTCAGCCGTTCCGATTGAACCGAGAGCCGAAATTATCACCACCGCAAAAACACCTACCGCAATGCCCGTCATAGTAAGAGCGGAACGGGTCTTGCTCCTTAAAATTCCCGAAATGCCAAGATCTATCCGCATATTTCCTCCCTTGCGGCAGCCCCTGCCGCTACGCTTTCGGGGGAGGTTATTATTTTATCGGCAAGGTCTATACCCGACTTTATTTCCGTCCCCTCTTCAAATTCAACTCCCGTTTCAATGTCACAGCGCACCACATTGCCGTCTCTTAACGCATAAACATATTCCCCGTTATCGTCCTGACAGATTACATTGTAAGGCAAGGTATAGACCGTTCTGGGCTGGGTTACCTCAATTGCGGCAACAGCGGTATATCCGGGGCGCAGATATTCGTCGGGATTGTCAAGCCGAAGCGTTACGTCAACCACCGTTTCCGACGCTGTAAGGGTCACCTTCTGCCTTGCAAAGTCTTCAATTTTTATCACCCTTGCAGTGTATCTGTCGCTGTCGAATGCCGCTCCGCTGAGATACGCCTGCTGTCCGATTTCAACCTTGCGTATGTCGCTTTCGCCAACCGCCACCGTTACATACCAGTCGTCGGATTTTTCAATCGTTCCTGCCGCCGAAACAGTTTCGCAGTATTCCCTTGCGCCCATTTCAACTGTTGAAACCACAGGCACAAAGCTTTCAACAGCCGCAGGAGCGGATATTACACCATAAATCCCCCCTGCCGCCGCTATAACAAGGGCGGATATTTTTATGATATTTTTAATGTTCATAGCTTTTCCCTTTCGTTTACGTTTTCCAAAGTATATTGTGACAGAAATATCCCGAAATATTATGGAATATTTGAAAAAAATCAAGTCACAATAAAACAAAAGGAACAAAGAGGTTTTGCTATGAACTTGATACTCTGCAACGAAAAATGCCGCTATCAGAAAGAAGGATACTGCGGTCTTGAGGGAAGTGCAAAAATAACCAACGCTCTCACCTCGCCCTGCTGCTATTTCGACCCGCCCGAAAATGCTCCCGAAAGGAGGAATAAGCTTGATAAGGATAAAAGAGATATTTAAGGACTACAAAATGGGGGAAAACTGTCTTCACGCCCTGACGGACGTAAGCTTTACAATCCCCAAGGGTGAATTTGCCGCCATTGTAGGCGCAAGCGGCTCGGGCAAAACCACGCTGATGAACATTATTGGCTGTCTTGACACCGCAACAAAGGGCGAATATTTCCTTGACGGCGAAAAAATTTCAAGCCTTTCGCAGAATCGGCTAAGCGTTATACGCAATGAAAAAATCGGCTTTGTTTTTCAGGGCTTTAACCTTATCCCCACCCTTACCGCCGCCGAAAATGTTGAATTGCCGCTGATTTACCGCAGAATGCGCCGTGCTGAAAGAGCGGAGCTTGTAAAAAACGCACTGGAGCTTGTGGGACTGTCATCGAGGGCGGAGCATAAGCCAAATCAGCTTTCGGGAGGACAGCAGCAAAGAGTTGCTATTGCGAGAGCCATTGCCGCAAGTCCGCCTGTGATACTTGCAGACGAGCCCTGCGGAAACCTTGACAGCCGCTCGGGGGGAATTATTATGGATATTCTACACAGCCTGAATAAATCGGGAAAAACCGTTGTGCTGATTACTCACGACGACAATGCGGCAAGGACGGCGGAGAGAATTATCAGAATAAAGGACGGTGTTGTCAGCGCATAAAAAACAACCACTGCAAGAAAAACTTGCAGTGGTCGTTTTTATTTATCCTGTCCGTAATATGCGTTCTCGCCATGCTTTCTTGAATAATGCTTGTCAATAAGCTCCTGCTGCATTCTTCCGTTGGCGAAAGGCACCTGCATTGTGTGCCACGCCATCATTGCAACCTCTTCAAGAACAACCGCATTGTGCACAGCCTCGAACACATTCTGTCCCCAAGCAAAGGGTCCGTGGGAAATTACAAGGCAGGCAGGATTGTCCTCTGGCTTAACTCCGTGCCTTAAAATGGTTTCCACAATAACACGTCCCGTTTCAGCCTCGTAATCCCCCTCGATTTCCTCTTTCTTAAGAGGTCTGGTGCAAGGAATCTCGCCGTAGAAATAATCGGCGTGAGTTGTGCCGTAAGGGATTATATCCATTCCCACCTGCGCCATAATGGTTGCCCAGCGTGAATGGGTATGTACAATGCCTCCGATAGTATCAAAGGATTTGTATAATTCAAGATGCGTGGGAGTGTCCGACGACGGGTTAAGCTCGCCCTCTACCTTGTTTCCCTCAAGGTCAACCACAACCATATCCTTTGGTTCCATTTTTTCGTATGAAACTCCCGACGGCTTTATAACAACAAGTCCGCTTTCACGGTCTATACCTGATACGTTGCCCCATGTAAATGTAACAAGGTTACATTTAGGAAGCAGCTTATTTGCCTGACACACCTGTTCCTTCAGCTTTTCTAACATATTAACCCTCGATTCACCAGCGGCGCTCTGCGCTTGGACAACGGCTGATTTTCCGAACAGCCCTTACCTCAACAAAACAGCCGCATTCCGAACACATTCCGTTTACAAGGCTATCGCAGCCTTTGCAAAGCTCAAGCCTTTCCCTGTACAATTCCTCGGAGCACTTCTGTTCTGAGGGAATAAGCGAAATGTATTCATAGACATTTTCAAAATATTTGTCCTTGTCAATTTCCGATAAAAGACATCTTTTACAGTATATCATTTTTTCAGCTCAATTGCAACTACCGAACAGGGGGGAATTGTAAATTTTATTCCATTTTCTGTTTTGATTACGGCGTCAAAGTCTTTTATAACAACATTTTCGGGCTCGTCAAAGGTATTGTGAGCGTGAACCTCGTTTGTGAGGATTTGTCCCTCCGCCTTATCAAAGTCAAATCCCGTAATCAGCGTTTCAATTTCCTTTTCCTCCGTAAGAGAAGCGTTGGAAATTGTAATGTGCATTTTTCCGTCCTTAACCGAAACCGACTGCGAAATATCGGGCAGTCCTCTCTTATCGTCAACGAAGCTGTCTGCAAGCATTGCGTCCTGATGCTCCTTGTACATATCGAAAACGTGATAGGTAGGTGTTTTCACCATTCGCTCGCCCTCGGTAAGAATAACCGACTGGAGAACGTTTACGCACTGGGCAATATTCGCCATAACCACGCGGTCGGAATGACTATTGAATATGTTCAGGTTTATCGCCGCAACAATGGCGTCACGCATTGTATTCTGCTGATAAAGGAAGCCGGGGTTTGTTCCCTCCTCAACATCGTACCAAGTGCCCCACTCGTCCACAATAAGACCAATTTCGTGCTTAGGGTCGTGCCTGCTCATTATTTCCGTGTGCCTTGTTATAAGCTCATCCATATACATTGTCTTGCATATGGTGGAATAGTATTCCTCGTCGCTGAAAACGGTTGCCTTGCCCTTGCTTTCCCAGTTACCGGTGGGAACGGTATAGTAGTGCAGGCTGATTGCCTTTGTGTGCCATGGCTTAACAATTTCCAGCAGCTTGTCCGTCCAGTTGTAATCGTCTGCGTTGGGACCGCAGGCAACCTTATAAAGCTCGTTTCCGCTGTAGTTGCGGCAATAGGTCTGATACTGCCTGTACAAATCCGCATAGTATTCGGGGCGCATATTTCCGCCGCAGCCCCAGTTTTCGTTGCCGATGCCGAAATATTTCAGCTTCCAGGGCTTTTCTCTGCCGTTTTTGCGGCGCAAATCAGCCATTGGCGAAACATTGTCCGAGGTCATATATTCCACCCAATCGGACATTTCCTTTACAGTGCCCGAGCCGAGATTCCCCGCAACGTAAGGCTCGCAGCCCAGCATTTCGCATAAATCCATAAATTCGTGAGTACCGAAGCTGTTGTCCTCGATAACGCCGCCCCAATGGTTATTCACCAGCTTTTTGCGCTGTGACTTCTCCCCTATTCCGTCCATCCAGTGATAATCGTCCGCAAAACAGCCTCCCGGCCAGCGCAGTACGGGTATTCTTATCTGCTTAAGCGCTTCGATAATGTCATTCCGTATACCCTTAGTATTGGGAATGGGGGAATTTTCGCCCACATAAATTCCGTTGTAGATACATCTGCCAAGATGCTCCGAAAAATGTCCGTAGATTTCCTTATTTATTCTGCTTTTTAAATTTAGCGCATTAACAATCAGTTTTGCCATAATTGTCTTTTCCTCCTGCTTTTTTTAAATATTATATAATAAAATTTCTCTTTTTGCAATGAGCAAAACTGCTTTTTACTGAACTTTTCTGCAAAAATAAAAATTTTTCAAAAAATACTTGAAATTGACAAAAAACTGTGATATAATATTAAAGCGTTAATGAAAATCGGAGGGATTGCTATGACTTATAAAGAAGGCTTCGTTAAATTTATGGTTGACAGCGGAGTGCTCACCTTTGGTGAATTTACTCTCAAAAGCGGCAGAAAATCCCCCTATTTTATGAATTCGGGCAACTACAACACAGGCGCACAGCTGGCAAAGTTAGGTGAATTCTACGCCGAGTGCATTCACGATAACGGCATTGAATTTGAAACCCTGTTCGGACCTGCATACAAAGGCATTCCCCTTGCAGTTGCAACGGCAACCGCATTGTACAACAAGTTCGGCATTGACGTAAACTACTCCTTCGACCGCAAGGAAGCCAAGGATCACGGCGAGGGCGGCGTTATCGTAGGCAAGCAGCTTACCGATAAGGAAAAGGTTGTTATCATTGAGGACGTTATGACCTCGGGCAAGGCTTTAAGAGAGGTACTTCCCAAGCTTAAAGCGGCTGCTGACGTTGACGTAACGGCAATGGTAATCCAGTGCGACCGTATGGAAAAGGGACTTCAGACAGACCTTTCAGCCGTACAGGAAGTCAGCAAGGAATTCGGCATTAAGATTTACTCAATCGTAAATATCAACGATATTATCGAAGCCATCGAAAACGGCGTTATTGAGGGCAAGGAACACCTTGAAGCAATGAAAGCCTATCGCAAGCAGTATGGTGTTGAATAAAAGGCGGTTTTCCGCCAATATCGAGGTGTGGCTCAGTTTGGTAGAGCGCTGCGTTCGGGACGCAGAGGCCGTGGGTTC
>JBJERI010000280.1:0-23705 GCA_051882195.1 Ruminiclostridium sp.
CTTGCGAGGTGAAATGCGAACCTGTCTGAGTTCTGCTCTTGCCTCCATGTGCTGCTCCTCCTTACTTCTTTGTAGTCTTGCTGCCAACGTGACCCTTAAAGGTTCTTGTGGGAGCAAATTCACCCAGCTTATGACCAACCATATCTTCTGTTACATAAACCGGAACGTGCTTTCTGCCATCGTGAACTGCGAATGTATGTCCAACGAAATCAGGGAAAATTGTGCTTGAACGGCTCCATGTCTTGAGAACTTTCTTTTCGCCGGCTTCGTTCATTGCCTTAACTCTCTTAAGGAGAACTTCCTGCACATAAGGTCCCTTCTTAATACTTCTGCTCATATTATTAAATATCCTTTCAAGTTACGCTGCAAGTTAATGAATTTCGATTTACCCTTTCGGAACGGAATTCTTATTAACAACAACTTGTGATTACTTAGCGTTTCTTCTCTTTACAATGAACTTGTCAGTTCTGTTGTTTGTCTTACGAGTCTTGTAGCCAAGAGCGGGCTTACCCCAAGGAGTAACAGGGCCCGGTCTTCCGACAGGTGACTTACCTTCACCACCACCGTGTGGGTGATCGTTCGGGTTCATAACGGAACCGCGTACTGTAGGTCTGACGCCCATGTGTCTTACACGACCTGCCTTACCGAGGTTTACGTTTAAGTGGTCGCCGTTGGAAACTGTACCGATAGATGCCATGCACTTTTCGGATACGTTTCTTAACTCGCCGCTTGGCAGTCTTACGAGAGCCATGCCGTTTTCCTTAGCCATAAGCTGAGCCATATTGCCTGCGGAGCGAACAAGCTGTGCGCCCTTGCCGGGATAAAGCTCTACGTTGTGGATAACTGTACCAACAGGGATATCCTTAAGAGCAAGTGCGTTGCCGGGCTTGATGTCTGCGTCGCCGGCTCTTACAACGTCGCCAACCTTAAGTCCCTCAGGAGCAAGGATATATCTCTTTTCGCCGTCCTCGTACTTAACGAGAGCGATGAAAGCTGTTCTGTTAGGATCGTATTCGAGAGTAAGAACCTCACCGTTCATGCCAAGCTTATTTCTCTTGAAGTCGATAACTCTGTACTTTCTTCTCTGAGCGCCGCCCTTGTGTCTTACAGTAATTCTACCGTAGCTGTTGCGGCCGGAATGCTTCTTTAAAGATTCCAGCAGGCTTCTTTCGGGAGCAACCTTAGATAAGCCGCTGTAATCAACAACAGTCATGCCTCTGCGACCAGGGGTGACCGGTTTATATGTCTTAATAGCCATTTATCTTCACTCCTTACTTAAATCATGCCGTCGAAGAATTCAATTGTCTTTGAATCCTTTTCGAGAGTTACGATTGCTTTCTTCCAAGCAGATGTGTAACCTTCGTTACGACCCATTCTCTTTTTCTTGCCTCTAACGTTCATTGTGTTAACCTTGGCAACCTTAACGCCGTTGAACATTGTTTCGACTGCCTTCTTAACCTCAATCTTGTTAGCGGACTTAGCAACCTCGAAAACGTACTTGCGTTCTGCAAGAGCGTCTCTTGAGCTTTCTGTAATAATTGGGCGGATGATAATGTTTTCAACGATCTTTTCCATTATGCATATACCTCCTCAATCTTTGCAACGGCGTCCTTTACAACAATGAACTTGTTGTAGTTCAGGATGTCGTAAACGTTAAGAGTATTGTACTGAGTTGTCTTAACACCTGGGATGTTAGCGGCACTCTTGATTACCTTAGCGTCAACTGTATCCAGAACGATAAGAGCCTTGCCTTCTACGTTCAATGCCTTAAGCATATTAACGATTGTCTTTGTCTTGAAAGAGTCTGTTGTGATTGCGTCAACAACAACCATCTCATCAGCTGCTACCTTTGAGGATAAAGCAGAGAGGAGAGCCAGTCTCTTTACCTTTTTATTTAATGAGTAGCTGTAGCTTCTTGGCTTCGGTCCGAGTGCCACACCGCCGTGTGTCCACTGAGGAGCTCTTGTTGAACCCTGTCTTGCGTGACCTGTGCCCTTCTGTCTCCAAGGCTTCTTGCCGCCGCCGCTGACTTCTGTTCTTGTCAGTGTGGACTGTGTGCCCTGACGCTGATTTGCAAGGTAGTTAACAACTGCAGCGTGCATAACTACTGTATTTGGTTCGATACCGAATACGGCGTCATTAAGAGTGAGGTCGGAAACAGCATTACCGGACATATCATAAACTTTTACGTTAGCCATTGTAATTCCTCCTCCTTAAGCTTTAACCGCATCAGTAATGCAAACTACTCCGCCCTTTGGACCCGGAACAGCACCCTTGATTGCGATAAGATTGTTTTCTGTGTCAACTTTGACAACTACTAAATTCTGAACAGTAACGGATTCATCACCCATGTGACCTGCCATGCCCTTGCCCTTGAAGATTCTTGAAGGAGATGAGCATGCACCCATTGAGCCAGCCTGTCTTACAACAGGGCCTGTACCGTGGGTTTCCTTAAGTCTGTGCTGGTTGTGACGCTTGATTGCGCCCTGGAATCCCTTACCTTTGCTTGTACCGCTTACGTCGATTACATCGCCTGCTGCGAATACGTCAGCCTTTAAAACATCGCCAACGTTTACTGTGCTGATGTCGTCAAGTCTGAATTCCTTAAGAGTTCTCTTGAAAGGAACGTCATTCTTCTTGAAATGACCCTGCATTGGCTTGTTTACATTCTTTGGTGACTTATCACCGAAACCTAACTGAACTGCTTCATAACCGTCGTTTTCAGCTGTTTTCTTCTGAACGACAACACATGGACCAGCTTCAATTACTGTTACCGGAACAACGTTTCCGGCTTCGTCGAAAATCTGTGTCATACCGATTTTCTTGCCGATTAAACCTTTTTTCATGGTTTTCCTCCTATTGGTTATTGGTTGAGTTTCCTCAACATGACCAAGTGCAGCGTATCTGCCTTGGTTAGTGGTTATGCGCATGGCGCACAACATAACTCGAAACTTCTCTTTGGCTGTTTAACAGCTCGGTGGGGAATCAGAATTCCATTGAAATTTCAACGCCTGCAGGAAGCTCTAAGCTCTGTAAAGCTTCAACAGTCTTGTTTGTAGGATGGATTACATCGATTAAGCGCTTGTGAGTTCTGAGCTCAAACTGTTCACGGCTGTCCTTGTACTTGTGAACTGCGCGAAGGATTGTAACAACTTCCTTGTCGGTTGGGAGCGGAATAGGACCTGCAACCTTGGAACCTGTGCGCTTTACTTCAGCAACAATCTTTGCTGCAGCGGCGTCAACAATGCTGTGCTCGTAACCCTTAACCTTAACTCTGATCTTTTCCTTAACTGCCACTTTCGTTTTACCCCTTTCTAAAGATTTGCACATCAGTTGTGGTGTGCGGGCTTTCGGAAAGCACTGAAAACCGCTTGATTTTCAGTGATAGTAAAATACACTATGCCGTGTGTTCCGCATTATGCCATATCAGCCTGTCCCATATAAACATACATGGGGGTATTCACTACAAGCAAGTCCTTCCCGTGTTTAACAGGACTGCTTAACAGAACAGTGCAGTGCAGACGGTGGTGTAAATTACCTTTCGCCCGATTTCAAACCGGACATACTCAGTTAAAATTACCAAGCGTAATGCTTGCAACCTTTAACTTCATCGCATATCTTCGCAGCGTGCTTAATAATTATACTATAAGTTTACCGCAATTACAATACTTTTTTGCATTTTTCTGCAAAAATTTTATGTAGAATAATTGCGGTAATTTTTATATTTTTTTGGTTATTTTCACAATAGCTCTGTTTTATGAGGGGATTTAGTATACTATTATATATAGCGTTTATTTTTCCCACTCCGCCACAGGTCTTGTTACCTCGGAAACACCGTTAAGCTCCGTAAAGGTGGTTGTATAATCAAGGTCAACATTGGTATCTCCCCCGACAACCTCACCCCACTGGTGCATTACAGTCACATAGCCCTCGCTGTTCAGCGTTATTTCAGCCTTGAAATCAGCAAAGCTGCCTATTGCGTCCATCTGACTGCCTGCATTCTGATTGAGCCTTGCCACGTCATATTCAACGGTGACGATTTTGCCGCCGTTGTCGGCAGACTTGACGGTTGTGCCGATAATGCTACTTTCGTTAAGGGAAATTACCGACTGAGATGTAAAGGCGTGCTTGTTGGTTCGGGTGTAGTTGTAAAAATCCTCGGAGCCTTGGGTAATAACGCTCCATTCCTTATCATCGGCGTAACAGTAGTTTATCTCCGAGCCGTTGCCGTACTCGTAAAAAATAACCTCCCCGTCCGTTCCGCGGTAGGAATAAATCAATACGTCCGAATCGTCGTACATAAAGGTGAAATCCTGAGTAATAAGCCCCGTAATATTGTCAACAACCTTTACGTGACCGCTGTTCACGTTTTCATAAAGGGTTTTCGCTGCGTTTATTTCGTCGCAGCCCTCAAACTTTGAGCCCTCCGAACAGCCCGAAAGCACCCCGACGCACAATAACAGCGCCGCAGCCGAAGCGGAAATTTTCTTTAAAATGTTCATATTTTCTCCTTTAACATCTCCTTTAGCATCTCCGCATCATTTCAAAAAAACAGACCGCTCACATCTCAGGTATGCCGATAAAGCAGTTTTGACTCGCCGAGCAAACTTACCTTTAAAGCTATAAAGGTAATGGCTCGGCAAAACTGCCAAAGGCGGCACGCCTTGTAAGCGGTCAATCTCTTACTGTTTGAATTATTCAGCAAATCCGCTTTCAACCAGCTTAACTAAGCCGTCAACAGCAAGCTGCTCGTCTGTACCGTCAGCGATGATACGAATTGTTGTACCGCCTACGATACCGAGAGAAAGGATACCTAAAAGGCTCTTAGCGTTAACTCTGCGCTCTTCCTTTTCAACCCAGATTGAAGACTTGTATTCATTTGCCTTCTGGATAAAGAATGTTGCAGGTCTTGCGTGTAAGCCAACCTGATTCTTAACTTCTACTTCTTTAACAAACATGAACTCATTCCTCCGTTAAAAATTCTCATTGTAAGGTATTGTTTCATTTACGCTACATATAGTATATCCTTTATCTTAATTTAAGTCAACCGACTTTTTTTGATTTTACGCTTTAATTCGGATAATTTTCAATTTACGTTCATTACAATGTGCATTTTTCGCAATTGTTTGGCGAAAATAGACAAAATGTTTTAAAGAACATATTCACAATAAACATAAGTTTTCAACAGCGCAAAAGGGGATATTTGTATCAATCAGAGGACACATCGGATAAGGAATGTCGCTTTTCCAACAAATCAGGCCGCTTTTTTGCGGTGATTTCAAGGGCCATTTCCTCCTGCCACTTTTTTATGTTGGCATGATGTCCCGACAGCAGCACCTCGGGCACTCTCCTGCCCATCCATTCCTCGGGGCGGGAATACTGTGGGTGCTCAAGAAGCCCGTTGTAATGGCTTTCTATGGAATATGCGTCCTCGTTGGGCAGAACGCCCTGCTGCATTCTTGCAACTGCGTCCGTCAGCATAAGAGCTGGCAATTCTCCTCCCGTTACCACAAAATCGCCCACGGAAATTTCTTCAAACTCCAGCTCGTCAAGGACACGCTGGTCAACGCCCTCGTAATGTCCGCAAAGCAGAATCAGATTGCTTTCCGCCGCAAGCTCCTTTACCACCTGCTGGGTCAGCACCCGTCCCTGTGGCGACAGGTAAATAAGCCGAGGGGCTTTTTCCGTTTCTCCAAGTTCCTCCTTTATGTGCATTATGCACGAATGTATAGGCTGGGGCTGCATTACCATTCCCGTGCCGCCGCCGTAAGCCTTGTCGTCAACACGCTTGTGCTTGTCGAGGGTGTAATCCCTTATGTTATGACAGTGAATTTCAATGTATCCCGCTTTTCTTGCTCTGCCGATAATGCTTTCGCTGAGCACAGCCTCGCACATATCGGGAAACAGGGTTGCAATATCAATCCTCATCTTTTTCACCGTCAAGCTCGAACAGATTTGGCAATGGCCTTATAATCAGCTTTCCGCCCTCCACGTCCGTTTCAAGGAGCACCTCGGGGATCGAGGGGAACATAAGCGTTTTGCCCTCGGGAGTTTTTATTGAGTATACATCGGTTGGCCCGTTCTGAAGCACATCATCGACCTTTCCGTAAACTCTGCCGCTGTCAGCGTCGATTACGTCAAGACCGATAAGATCCTGAATAAACCAGGTGTCCTCGGGAAGCTCCACGTCCTCACGGTCCATATACAGCATTTTGCCGATATATTTCTGCGCTTCCTCGATAACGTCAACGCCCTCGAATTTCATTACGACCACGTCATTTTTCAGCGGTCTGCAATATTCAACCTCAACGGGAGTTTCCCCCTTATTAAGATACAGCGTTTCAAACTCGCCGATAACATCGGCGTCATCGCAGAAAAACTGAACTCTCATTTCGCCCTTTAAGCCTTGTGTTTTTGTAATTTTTCCAATTTCAAGAAATCTTTTTAACATAGTAAAATCCTTTCGGAATTATAAGTGCGCCTCCAGCCAGTCAAGGATATGACCGAAAACCTCCCCACGATTAAGCTCGTGGAGCAGCTCGTGCCTTGCGCCCTTGTACAGCCTTAATGTAACGTCCTTTACTCCTGCCTTTTTCAGCCGATTATAAACCTTATAAACCCCTTTACCGTACTCGCCAACAGGGTCCATATCGCCGCTCATAATCAGTACGGGCATATTTTCTGGAACGCTGTCCGCCCAGTCCTTTGCGGAAACGGTATTTAACAGAGTTATCATATCATTATATGCCTTTGCGGTAAAAATGAAGCTGGAGGTTTTGTCACTTTGATAGCCCTCAATTACCTTTCTGTCACGGGTAAGCCAGTCCATATCCGACTTTTTTCCACTTACCTTAAGGGTAAAGGTTTCGGTGGCAAGCTTTGTTACTGCGCCGCTTCGGAAACGGATTCCGTGCATTGCACACATAAGATTGGTTATTGCCGCAGCCGTGCTTTTTGCCGCAACGCCGCCGCTTGTGCCAAGAAGAATCACGCCGTTTACAAGGTCGCTGTACCAGCTTAAATAGGCTCTTGCCACGAAGCTGCCCATGCTGTGTCCAAGGAGGAAAAGGGGAATATTCTTGTATTTGGACTTCATTATCTCCGTAAGCTGTTTAACGTCACGGATAAGAAACCGCCAGCCGTTTTTCTCCCCGAAAAAGCCTAAATCAGCAGGAGCTTTTGCGGTTTTTCCGTGACCCAAGTGGTCGTTGCCGCAGACGAGAATACCCTGTTTTGCAAGAAATTCCGCAAAGCGTCTGTATCTGCCAATATGCTCGCACATTCCGTGGCTTATCTGGAGTATGGCTTTCGGCATTGTATCTGGGACAAACTCGTAAAATACAACGTTGCTCCTGCCGTCGGAGCTTTTGTAAGTACCTGAAAAAATTTCCATAATACCTCCGCATTTGTTATAGTATAACATATTTTACGGCAAAAATAAAGACCTTATACAACAAAACTTGGTCGGATAAAGAAACTCCCACCGTTTTCACGATGGGAGTGGTTCTTCAATAAACCGAATTACTTATTTGAAAGATACTCGTCAATGCTCTTTGCAGCCTGCTTTCCTGCGCCCATTGCAAGAATAACGGTTGCTGCGCCTGTTACGGCGTCGCCGCCTGCATAAACGCCCTCACGGGTGGTCTGCATTGTATCCTCGTTGACGATAAGACAGCCTTTCTTGTTTGCTTCAAGACCCTCTGTTGTTGTTCTGATAAGTGGATTTGGCGATGTGCCGATTGCCATAATAACAGTGTCAACTTCCAGCTCAAAGTTGCTGCCAGCCTTTTCAATAGGTCTGCGGCGGCCGCTTGCGTCAGGCTCGCCAAGCTCCATTTCAACACATTCCATTGAGCATACTCTGCCTGTTTCATCACCTAAAATCTTCACAGGGTTTGTAAGATTCTTGAAGATGATTCCCTCTTCCATTGCGTGATGTACTTCTTCCTTACGGGCAGGCATTTCCTCAAGTCCACGTCTGTAAACTATGTAAACATTGTCAGCCCCAAGGCGCTTTGCACAGCGTGCAGCGTCCATTGCAACGTTTCCGCCGCCTACAACAGCCACGGACTTGCTCTTTATAATAGGTGTATCGTATTCGTCAAGGTAAGCCTTCATAAGGTTTGTTCTTGTGAGGTATTCGTTAGCGGAATAAACGCCTACATGAGCCTCGCCCTCGATACCCATAAAGGAGGGCAGACCTGCGCCCGAGCCTACAAAGCAGGCTTCATAGCCCATTTCAAACAGCTCGTCAATGGACAGTACCTTGCCGATAACCATATTTGTCTTTATTTCAACGCCCATATCCTTAAGGTTGTCGATTTCCTTTTTAACAATTGCCTTTGGCAGTCTGAATTCGGGGATTCCGTAAACAAGAACGCCGCCTGCCGTATGGAACGCTTCGAAAATTGTTACCTCGTAGCCCTTCTTTGCAAGGTCTCCTGCACAGGTAAGACCCGACGGACCTGCGCCGATAACGGCTACCTTTTTGCCGTTTGATGGAACTTTTTCAGCCTTCTTTGTGCTGTTTGCGTTGTGATAGTCTGCGCAGAAGCGTTCAAGACGGCCGATACCAACAGGCTCGCCCTTGATTCCTCTTACACACTTGCCCTCGCACTGATTTTCCTGAGGACAAACACGTCCGCATACGGCGGGAAGTCCGTTTGTGCTTGTGATAACGTCATAAGCGCCCTCAAAGTCCTTTGCCGCAACCTTTGCGATAAATTCGGGGATTCTTACGTTTACGGGACAGCCGCTTACACAGGGCTTGTTCTTGCAGTTAAGGCAGCGTGTTGCCTCCTCTACCGCCATTTCCTCGGTATAGCCCGTTGAAACCTCCAGGAAGTTTTTATTTCTTACGTCAGGCGCCTGTTCGGGCATCTTAACTTTTTCAAGGCTCATATTTGCCATAATTACTTAACCTCCATCTTCATCAAGCGGCAGTTTTCCCTGCTGTGCTTTTCCTTTTCGGCGTATGTGCCGTTGCGCTTCATAAGCTCGTCAAAGTCAACCTTGTGTCCGTCAAAATCAGGGCCGTCAACGCAGGCAAACTTGATTTTTCCGTCAACGGTAACACGGCAGCCGCCGCACATTCCCGTACCGTCAATCATAATTGGGTTAAGGGAAACAAGGGTCTTGATTCCGTAAGGCTCGGTTGTCTTGCAGACAAACTTCATCATTGGAACAGGGCCTATTGCCATTACTAAATCATACTTGTTGCCCGCTTCGATAAGGCTTTTCAGCTTGTCCGTTACAAAGCCCTTTTCGCCGTAGCTTCCGTCGTCGGTGGTAACATAAAGATTATTGCTTACCGCCTTAAATTCGTCCTCGAGGATTACAATATCCTTGTTTCTGAAGCCTGCAATTACGTCAACCTCAGCGCCCATTTCGTGAAGTGCCTTAGCGGAGGGGTATGCGATTGCACAGCCAACGCCGCCGCCAATTACGCAGGCTTTCTTTGCACCCTCAAAATGAGTTGCAACGCCGAGAGGGCCTGCAAAATCCTGAAGGGCATCACCCTCATTAAGCTTTGAAAGCAGCATTGTGGTTTCGCCCACGATCTGGAAAATTATTGTTACAGTGCCGGCTTCACGGTCGTAGTCTGCGATTGTAAGCGGTATTCTCTCGCCGTATTCGTCAACGCGGAGGATAATGAACTGACCCGCCTTTGCCTTTCTGGCAACGAAAGGCGCGTCAATTACCATCAGCATTACGTTATCGTTAAGCTGACGCTTTTTTAAGATTTTATACATTGCCTTGTACTCCTTTGCAGAATTATTGATAAAAAATTACTCATACAGTATAGCATTATTTGCCGCAAATTGCAATATTTATAAAATGGAAATTTGCAATAAATTCATTCTTTATTTGCAATGATTTTATGTCAGCCTATATATGACGGTTTAATTAAGTTAAATAAAGTAAAGTTTTAAGTAAATTTGTTAAATGTAAACAAAAATATCACTAAAATTTCTTCACTATGTTAATTGACAGGAAAAGCTAAAAATGATAATATAAAGATGTAAAAGCATAACCATTCGGTTATGGAAAATGCGCGACTTAATGTTAAGTAAATAATTCAGGAGGAAAAGAATGAAGAAGAACTTTAAGGCAATCATTGCAGGTATTCTGTCCGTTGCAGCAATACTTTCAATGACAGCTTGCGGCGACAGCACAGGCGACGGAAGCCAGAACGCTACCACCACAGAAGCTACAACAACAGCCCGCACAACTCTTGCAACTGACGAAAATCTTCAGGAGCAGGTTGGCAACCTTGCAGAAACCTTAGGCGAGGAAGAAATTGAAGTTACCAAGAAGATCACATGGCTTGCTTGGTGGTCAATGGACGAAACACAGGCGGCAGCTGAGCTGTTCAAGACAATTTACGGCGTTCCCGAAGAGGGCAATGAAGACTACGGCGAAGACGCAAACAACATTTTCGAAAACGTATTCGTAGCATACGGCGACCGTTACGACAAGCTTGCTACAATGATTTCAGGCGGCGACTCCCCCGACATTTTCCCATTTGAAATTGTAAACTATCCTTTCTCCGTTTACAAGGGAATGTTCCAGCCAATCGACGATTATATTGACACAACAACAGAAGAATGGGCAGATTACAGAGATGTAATGGATAAGTTCATCTGGGGCGGCAAAAACTACTGCGCTGTCACAGCCATTGCTACAAACGACCTTCTCTGGTACAGAAGAAGCGTTGTTGAAGAAGCAGGTCTTGAAGATCCATACGAGCTTTACAAGGCTGGCAACTGGACTTGGGACGCACTTCTTCAGATGGGCGCTGACTTCCAGGACAGCGGCGAGGGCAAGTACTTAATCGATGGCTACAACCCCGAAAACAGAATTATCTGCTCAACAGGTACTCCGCTTATCGGACTTGTTGACGGCAAGCTCCAGTGCAACCTTTACGACGCTAACGTTGAAAGAGCAATGGAAGTTGTTTCCAAGCTCTGCACAGAAAACTACAGATACCCACGTCACGAGCTGAACAACTGGTCAGTAAGCTACCCTGCATGGGCAAACGGTGACACACTGTTCTTTGCTGACGGTACATGGAGATTTGAAGAACATTGGTGCAGATTCAGAGACAGATACGGCTGGGACGACGATGAAATCTTCTTCGTTCCTTTCCCAAGAGATCCTAACTCCGATACATACTATGCTGAAATGAAGCAGGACGCTTATATGCTCTGCGGCGGCTCTGACAACGTTGAAGGCTGGACAGCTTGGACAAAGTGCGTACTTGCTGCTTCCAAGGACGAAAACGTAGTTGCTGCTCAGCGTGAAAAGAGCAAAAACGACTTCGGCTGGACAGACGAACAGCTTGACTTCCTCTATGAATTAACACACGGTGCAGTTTCTCCTGTATTCGACTTCAAGAACGGTATCGGTCAGGATATCGCTTCAACAGACTCTTCCGAGAACTGCATTGAAGGTCTTACAAAGGATCCTTATGTAGCAGGCACAGCTACATATACACAGCGCCGCTCTGAAAACGAGGGTCAGATTACACAGCGTGTTGACGAGCTTAACGCTTCTATCTCCGCTTAATTGGGCTTAACACAAAATAATATTGGCTGCACGGCAGAAACGCTGTGCAGCCTTTATTTTATATGGGACAGAAAAAAGCCTGCCGAGTTAACGGCAGGCTTCCAGTCCGTCGAAAAACGTGCCACTGGCACCTTTTTCGGGAATAATGTTGCAATAATTATTCACTTTTGGGGCGCTTTTTTTCTTGAAAAAAGCGCCCCAAACCCCTGCAAAAAATCGCTTTAAATAGGGGAATTTCGTCCTCTGCGGAGGACGATTTAGGGCTCTGCCCTAAAAACCCGCAAGCCTTTAAAAAGGCTTGACCTAAACTTTTAAAATGGCTTTTTCGACAAGCTGAAAGCCTGCCGAGTTAACGGCAGGCTTCTGTTTATATTGTGTAATTACTTATTAAATGGATTCTCTGTCTTGTAAAGCATACCCTTTGGCTGATTGAAGCCAATGCTCTCAACGCCAAGATATGTAAATACAGAGTGAATTGCCTTTCCAACGTGGTCAAAGGCTACTGCGCCGTGATGTGGGAAGTGACCCTCAACAAGAACGTGGCGGTAGAAACGAGCCATTTCGGGAATAGCAAAGATACCGATTGCACCAAATGAACGTGTTGCAACGGGAAGTACCTCACCCTCGGCAATGTAGGAAACAAGCTTTGCGTCGGCAGTTGACTGTAAGCGGAAGAATGTAATCTTGCCGGGGATAATGTCGCCTTCAAGAGTACCTCTTGTAATATCAGGTTCAACGTCGGGTTCAAGACCTCTGTGCATAATAAGCTGATACTTCATTGTGCGTGAAACAAGCTTGCAGGCAGGAGTATTGCCGCAGTGGAAGCCCATAAAGGTATCCTTCTGTGTATATGGGAACTTGCCCTCGATACCCTCCTTGAAGATGTTTGCGGGAACTGTGTTGTTAATGTCAAGGAGAGTTGGAGCGTCAGCTGTTACGCAGGCTGCGATATATTCGCTTACTGCACCGTAAATATCAACCTCGCATGCAACAGGGATTCCTCTTGAAGTAAGGCGTGAGTTTACATAGCAGGGAACGCAGCCGAACTGTGTCTGGAATGCAGGCCAGCACTTGTTTGCAAAGGCAACGTACTTGCGTGAGCCCTTGTGACCCTCTGCCCAGTCAAGAAGGGTGATTTCAAGCTGCGCAAGTCGTGGGAGAATACCTGTCATCTTGTTGCCCTCGCCCAGCTCCTTTGCCATATCCGCAACAACCTCGGGGATTCGTGGGTCGTCCTTGTGCTTGTTGAAGGATTCGAATAAATCAAGCTCGGAGTTTTCCTCGATTTCAACGCCGATATTGTAAAGCTGCTTGATTGGCGCATTGCAGGCAAGGAAGTCCTGAGGACGTGGACCGAAGGAGATAATCTTAAGGTTGTTAAGACCGATGATTGCTCTTGAAATTGGAACAAATTCCTTAATCATTTCCGCAACCTCGTCGGGTGTGCCAACGGGATATTCAGGTATATATGCCTTAACGTTTCTTAAGTTAAGGTTGTAGCTTGCGTTGAGCATACCGCAGAAAGCGTCGCCTCTGCTGTCGCAAAGACAGTCGCCGCAGTCCTCTTCCGCAGCCGCAACAAACATTACAGGTCCGTCAAAGTTCTTTGCAAGCAGTGTTTCGGAAGATTCGGGGCCAAAGTTGCCAAGGTAAACAACAAGTGCGTTGCACTCAGCCGCCTTAAGCTCCTCGAGAGCCTTTAACATATGTACTTCGTTTTCGATTGTGGTGGGACATTCGTAAATTTCGCCGCCCTTTGCCTTGTAAGCCTTTACAACAGCCTCACGTCTTGAAGCGGAAAGGGACATTGGGAAACAGTCACGGGATACCGCAACGATACCCATTTTTACTTCAGGAATATTCTTCATACAATCCTCCATAAATAAATATAATGCTGAAATAGTTGGTGCAAACGTTTACTTTTTCACAAAGACGTGCCCCCTGCTGATTTACAGCTTTACATTATTTTAGCATATATCAACAAATATTTCAAGTATCTATAAAAATATTTATTGTATTATTTTCTGAAAACAACACAGAAATGCAGCCATAAAATTATTTTGAGAGCGCAATTTATTATTTTGTCATAAAATCCTACTAAAATTTATGAAATATTTCAACCGTTAATTGTTGCATTTATATTAAAAATGTGGTAAAATTCAATTAAAGGCTTTTATTTTGGAAAACGGAGGACAGAAATGAGCAATATCAATATGACATCCGAACAGCTTCCATGGATAATTTTTGAACTTAACGACTACTATTATGCGGTAAACACAAGGTATGTAACGGGTATTGTTATGATGCCATCAAGCATTGTCCCTGTGCCCGAGGCTCCCGAAATTTTCAGAGGTATCTGCGAAATAAGAGACGAGGTTGTGCCGCTGCTTGATATGCGCCTGCTTTTCGGAATGCAGTCCGTTGAACAGGAATATGAAGAATTCAGGAATATGATTATCCAGCGTAAGCTTGACCATGAAAACTGGATAAGAGAGCTTGACCGCTGCCTGGAACGGAACGAGCCCTTCCGTCTTCAGCTCGACCGCTGCAAATGCGCTTTCGGACAGTTGCTTTTAAACTTCAAGAGCCACAGCAACATGATAAACAGCCATCTCAAAAAGATTGAGAGGCCCCATGCCGAGCTTCATAACACAGGCGCAAAGGCAATCGAATGTGAAAAGAGGGGCGAGGATTACAGAGAACATCTTGAGAAAATCCACACAATCCTTGCGCCCAGAATAAACACACTCCTTGACGAAACCACGGATATTTTCCGGCACCATTACCGTGAAATGATAATCACCCTTTCGGATAATCACAAGTCCTTGGGAATTATCGTTGACGAGGTTGTTGCCGTTGACTCAATCGAAATGGTTGCGGACAAGGAGAAAATCCATCAGCTGCACCGTTCGCCTTTCGTAAACGGCGTTGCGGTAAGCCCCAAAATTCAGGGACAGATTATCGTAATTGACGAGGAAGTGCTGATAAACGAGCGCAATATAATCGGACAAGAGGAAAACTCCTTAAGCGAGATTTCAAAGCACATTGAAACCAAGGAATAAAACTTTTGAATATACAAACAGACCGCTGTAGATATAACAGCGGTCTGCTTTTTGTTTAATTAGCTTATCAGAAGCAGGAGTTGAATGCGTCAACGCCAATCTGTGTCTGTTCCTCTGCAAATACTGCTCTTTCCTCGTCTGTTGCGTCCTGACGGTCGTCGTAAGCGCCCGCTAAGATAAATGCAACGAAGTTTCCGTTTCTGACTACTCTTGAAGCGTTTACCTTTGCAACGTTCATCGGATACTGCATTTCATCGTTTACCTTTGAATCACGGTAAGCGTTGAGGGCAGACTCCACTGCATCTGCCTGACCTTCCTTTGCCTCAACAACGATTACTGTATCAACGTGAGTGCTAATCATTGGAGTTTCGGCTGTGATTGCGTTGTACATATCTGCTGTAAGACCGAACATATCCTCAATCATATCCCCCGGAACAAGCATATTTGGCAGATAGTTTTCGCCGTATGCTTCACGAATCTTTGCAATTACAACGTCAGTTGTGCTGGAGGTGTCGGGAGCTTCCTCGGAAACAGAGGTGTCTGTTGTTCCCTCGGTTGTGGCTTCTGTTGTTGTTGCTTCTGTTGTTGTTGCTTCTGTTGCAGCTTCGGTAGTGGAAGCAGTTGTTGTTGTATCGGCTGTGCCGTTGTTTCCGCAGGCTGTAACTGCAATTGCGGTCATAGCTGCCATAAGTGCAATACAAATAATTTTCTTCATAATGGTAGGTTCCTTTCTGATTTTGTTCTTATTATGCAGAAATTTCTTTTGTTTATTCAGCATTTTCTGCATTTTCTTCGGTTGATTCTTCTTCCCCTTCATTTGCGGCTTCATTCTGCGTATTGTCGGAAATTACGGGCGTGGTCTTTCTTATAAGCTGCTGATTGAACACAATCTCGCTGCCAAATTTTGTTTCCAGCCATGACTTAAGCTGCTTCTGCTCGTCATAGGTAAGTCCCTTGTTCACTCCCACAATAGCCACAATAATTCCGTCCTTGTTTACGGTTTCGCCGTCCGCTCTTGCAACGCTGCCAAAGGTCAATGTTTCCACCTTGTCGAAAAGTGCTTTCATTTCGGAAAGTATTCCCTCAACGTCATAGTCCTTGGCTTTGTAAGCGTCAAGCTGTGCTTCAAGATCTGCCCATTGATTTTCGTATTCGGAAATTTTCTCTTTCAGCGTTTCAATTTCGTTTTCGTGAAGCATTACAACAACGTCCTTTTCAGAGGTTGTTGTGTTAAGCTGATTGGCGATAATTTTTTCAACCTCGTCTGCGGTAACTCCGCCCTCAACCTCTGTCTGGGTCACATTAAGGGTGGTGTCCTTCAAATCGTAGCTGCCAAGCTTTGTCTGAAGCAGCTCAATCTGATTGTCCGTAAGGGTTTTGCCTATAAGTGCCACCTCTAACTCGTTAGTTTCCTTGTCGTATTCGTACTGAACAAGCTGAGTGGATTTGAAGTTGAACTCGTTTTCCAGAAAGCTGTTAATATTGCTTTCCACAATGCTTTCTGAAACAATCTGTACCGCAAGAATTACGCTTGGGATTACGGTTATAATTGAGAGTATAACCATATTTCTGTGAAGTCTGAATTCCGCTTTTTTGTCAATGAACGCCTTACAGGGCACTCTCATTATTTTGAGCATAATGACAGATGTAAGGCAAATGAAAAAGGAATTGATGAAAAACAGGTACAATGCGCCGATAAAGAAATTCCACTGCAATGTTGCTATTCCGTAGCCCGCTGTGCAGAGGGGCGGCATTAGGGCGGTAGCAATTGCCACGCCGGGAATAACGTTGGTTTTTTCCTTTCTCGTGGTACCTATTATACCCGCAAGTCCGCCTGCTATTGCAATAAGCACGTCCCATATTGTGGGGCTTGTTCTTGCAAGCAGCTCGGAATGGGCTGTTGAAATTGGAGAAATCACAAAATACAGCGTCGAGGCGATAATGCATATTACCACCTGAAACAGCAGCCGCACTGCCGCTCCCAGCGCTCTTTTCAGGTCGTTTGTGGCAATGCCGTAGCCGATTGCCATAATTCCGCCCATAAGAGGCGAAATCAGCATTGCACCTATTATTACGGCGGTTGAATTCATGTTCAGTCCGATTGAAGCGATAATAATCGCTAAAATCAGAATACACAAATTTGTTCCTTTTACACGGGAGCCCGCTTTAATGGAAGCGTCTATCTCCTCGTAGCTTGCCTGATCGACCCTTAATGAAAAGGCGTTTTTCACGCTTGCGGCAAATTTCTCGTTCATAACCATACTCCTTCGTTCCGTCGGAAAATGGCGGTTTTTCAACTCTGACTATTTTAGCATAAAGCCTATGTGCTGTCAATCTCAATAAATACCAAACCGACATTTTTGTTATTTCTGCATATTTAAAAGAAAAAAACAAGGTAAAGTTGATTAAAAATTACCTTGTTTTAAATGAAACATTTTAAAAAATTACCTGTTTCTGTTATCAATTACACGTTTTGCCTTGCCTGCTGTTCTGACGATTGACTTTGGCTCAACAAGAGATACCTTAACGTCAATGCCAAGAACTGTCTTTAAGTTGTGGTGAATATTTCTGCGGAGCTCTTCAAGCTTGCCGTAGCTGTCAAGCAGACTTGCGTCAACCAGCTCCACTCTTACTTCAAGAGTATCGGAAGTGCCCTGACGTTCAACCACTAACTCATAATAAGGCGCAATCTGCGGAATTACCATAAGCACAGACTCAATCTGTGACGGGAATACGTTTACGCCGCGGATTTTCAGCATATCGTCGCTTCTGCCCGTTGGCTTTGCCATTCTTGCATGAGTTCTGCCGCACTTGCAAGGCTCGTATGTAAGGGAGGTAATGTCCTTTGTTCTGTAACGGAGTACGGGCAATGCCTCTTTTGTCAGCGTTGTAATTACCAGCTCGCCCTTTTCTCCCTCGGGAAGAACCTCTCCCGTTTCGGGGTTGATTATTTCGGGCAGGAAGTGGTCCTCGTTGAAGTGCATACCGCAGCGGCACTCACATTCGCCGGATACGCCGGGGCCGATAAGCTCGCTCATACCGTAGTTGTCCGTTGCAAAAAGGTGCAGTGATTTTTCAACCTGCGCTCTCATTTCGGGAGTGCAGCCCTCAGAGCCGAACAAGCCAAGACGAAGCTTTATGTCGTTTTCAATGTCATAGCCCATTTCGCCCATAACCTCGCCTATTCTTAAAGCGTAGGAAGGAGTAGCAACAAGGGCGGTAGTGCCGAAATCCTTCATAAGCATAACCTGTTTTTCAGTATTGCCCGAGGAAGTGGGAACAACGGTTGCGCCGATTTTTTCAAGTCCGTAGTGCAGACCCAATGCACCTGTAAAAAGACCATAGCCGAATGCAATCTGAACAATATCCTCGTCCGTTGCGCCTGCCGCCACAACAAGTCGTGCAACGCAGTCCCCCCACATATCAAGGTCGTTTTTGGTATAGCCAACAACGGTGGGCTTGCCTGTTGTGCCCGAGGAAGCGTGAAGACGGACAATTTTCTTCATTGGAACGGCAAACATATTGAACGGATAATTGTCACGGAAATCCGCCTTTGTGGTGTAGGGAATGTACTGAATATCGGAAAGCGTTCTGATTTTATCGGGGTTGATTCCCGCATTGTCGAACTTATCCTTATACAGCTTTACATTGTTGTAGCAGTAATGCACAAGGCTTTTAAGGCGCTCAAGCTGAAGCTCCTCCAGCTTTTTTCTTGGCATTGTTTCAATTTCTTTGTCAAAAAACATTGGTTTATCCGTCCTTTATTTTAATTATGTAATATGTTCAGACAGGGTGAAAGGGCAAGCGAAAACTTGCCCTGTTATTTTATATAAGTATAGCACCTATTTGAAATAATTGCAACTGTTATTTGATTTCAACAGGCTCTTCGTTTTCTTTAAGTGCAACTCCGTGTTCAACCGTTACCTTTTCGTGATAGCAGGAGAAAATTCTGTCCACATCGTCCTTTTTAAGCTTGGGAGTAATAAGGCTGACAATCGGCACAATAATAAGTCCCGCAATCATGGTGAATGCGCCTAAGTTTACGGGAGAAGCAACGTTGAAGCCGCATATCTGACCGCTTAAAAGTCCCATGGACTTCATTACAAGGTGTACAACCGTTGCGCCGATACCGAAAATGAAGCTTGCAAAAACGCCTGCCTTTGTAACGCCCTTCCAGAAAAGTCCAAGGAGGAAGGGAGCAAGGAATGCGCCTGCGAGAGCGCCCCATGAATAGCCCATAAGGTCGGTGATAAGAGCGTTTTTGTTAAGTGCGATTATTACCGATACAATAAGGAATATGCCGATAAAGGAACGCATAATGATAAGTGTTTTCTTTTCGTCAAGCTTGCCCTTGCAGATATATGGCTTGATAAGGTCCAGAGTGAGAGTTGAGCTTGATGTAAGTACGAGAGAAGATAATGTGGACATTGAAGCCGAAAGCACCAGTACCACTACGATACCGATAAGGATTTCGGGAAGACTTTCAAGCATTGCTGGGATAATGGAATCGTAGCCCTCCACAGGCTTTCCGTCTGCGCCCTGCTCAACGAAAATACGTCCGAAGCCGCCTAAGAAGTAGCAGCCCCCTGCTACTACAATAGCGAAAATTGTGGAAACAACCGTACCCGACTTGATGGAGCGCTCGTCCTTGATGGTGTAGAACTTTGTTACCATCTGGGGCAGTCCCCATGTACCGAGAGAGGTAAGGATAATTACGCCAAGCAGATTCATTGGGTCGGGTCCGAAGAAGGAAGCAAAGCCGCCGCTCATTCCCGCCATTTCGCCGCTTTCAACAGGCACCTGCGAAAGCTCCGAAACCGCCGAGTAGAAACCGCCCTTGCTCATAAGGGTTGCAACTATAACCGCAGCAATGCCGATAAGCATAATGATTCCCTGAATAAAGTCGTTGTAAGCGGTTGCCTTGTAGCCGCCAAGGATTACATAAACCGCCGTGATTACCGCCATACCGATTACGCATACGGAATAATCAACGCTGAACGCCATGCCGAACAGACGGGAAAGTCCGTTGTAAACCGATGCTGTATAGGGAATAAGGAATACGAAAACAATAAGCGCCGCCGCAATTTTAAGCGCCTTGCTCATATAGCGCTTTTCAAAAAATTCGGGCATTGTAGCCGATTCAAGGTGCTTTGACATAACTCTTGTACGTCTGCCCATAATCGCCCACGCCATAAGAGAGCCGATAAAGGCGTTGCCAAGACCGATCCATGTTGAGGCAAGTCCGAAATTCCAGCCGAACTGTCCTGCATAACCAACGAAAATTACGGCTGAAAAATAGCTTGTGCCGTAAGCAAAGGCGGTTATCCACGGACCCACCGTTCTGCCGCCCAGAACAAATTCGTTTACAGTCTTTTTTGATTTGCGGTTGAAATAAATGCCGATTGCAATTGCAAAGGCTATGTACACAACCAGAATAATTCCTACTACCATTTTAACACTCCATTCAATCTGTTTAAAGCTTTTTTCTCTCAAAGCTTTAAATTGCTAAAGTGAATTATACTACATTATTTTCCTGCTGTCAATAAGTAAAATATACTGTTTTTCCTATGGATTTTTGTATATTACCTATAATAAATAGGGGGTTTATTTTTCGGGTTTTCCTTGACAAATTATAACAAAAATAATAAATTTGTTAAATCTACACAAATTTTTTGCTTAAATTTCTATAACAGATATGAAATAATTACAATTTTCTACTGGACTTTTTGGTATGAATTAGTGTATAATTATATTATCACATTAGATATATCCAAAACGGATAAAATAATGAAAGGTATGGTCATATCGTTATTTAGGCAAATGTCAGAATAACCAATGCTCCAAAAAGGTAAGTCAGTATGAAAACCTATGTATGCAAAAACATAAGAAACGTTGCTCTTGCAGGTCACGGCGGAAGCGGCAAGACTTCACTGGCGGAAGCGCTTATCTACAAGTGCGGCGGCGTTGACAGAATGGGTAAGGTTGCAGACGGAACAACTATCTGCGACTATGACGCAGACGAAATCAAGAGAAAAATCTCTCTCAACACCTCCCTTGCTTATGCAGAGTGGAAGGACGTTAAAATAAATATTATCGACACTCCCGGTCAGTTTGATTTTATCGGCGGAATGTACGAGGGAATGCGGGCAGCGGAAAGCGTGATAATTGCTCTTCCCGCAAAGGACGGCGTACAGGTCGGTACGATAAAGGCGTACAAGGAGGCACGCAAGGCAAAGAAAGCAACCATGTTTGTTGTAACAAGAATGGAGGAAGAAAACTCCAACTTCTACAAGTGCCTTGAGGAGCTGAAAACCAATTTCGGTCCTTCAATCTGCCCTATCGTTGTTCCCTTTGACAAGTACGGAACAGTCGAAAGCTACATAAACCTGCTTGAAATGAAAGCATATAAGTACGAGGAGGGCGGAAAGGCTGTTGAAGTTCCAATGCCTGCCTCCGAAAACCGTCTGAAGGGTCTTCGTGCCGCTATGGCTGAGGCTGTTGCGGAAACAGACGAGGAGCTTATGATGAAATACTTCGAAAACGAAGGCGAGGACTTCACCGAGGCTGAAATGATAAAGGGTATTCACGACGGAATTGACGCAGGCACAATCACTCCTGTGGTTTGCTGCTCGGGCGATACGCTGGCGTCGGTGGATATGCTCCTTGATACTATTGTATATATGCTCCCAAGCCCCGACGAGCGAGGCGGCGAAATTACCGAGGAAGCGGAAACCGTTGAATACACCAAGGACGCTCCCTTATCTGCATTTGTTTTCAAGACCATTGCCGACCCATTTGTAGGCAAAATGAGCTACGTTAAAATAGTAACGGGCACTCTTTCAGCCTCTTCCGCTCCCGTAAACGCAACCACAGGCGAAACGGAAAAATTCGGCAAGATGTTTGCGCTTAAGGGCAAAAAGCAGGAGGAAATGATTGAAGCTTATGCAGGGGACATTGTTGCGCTGACAAAGCTTAACGCTAACACAGGCGATACCCTTTGCGACCCCTCAAAGGTATTTGCTTTTGAGAAAATCACCTTCCCTGTTCCCTGCTATTTCAAGGCGGTTACCGCCAAGAACAAGGGCGACGAGGGCAAGATAAGCACCGCTATCAAGCGTATTATTGAGGAAGACAAGACCTTAAGCTACGCTCACAACCACGAAACTCATCAGAGAGTTATCGGCGGTTTGGGAGAACAGCACATTGACGTTACCGTTGCAAAGCTTAAGAGCAAATTCGGCGTTGACGTTGAGCTGTCCGACCCCATTATCGCTTACCGTGAAACAATCCGCAAAAAGGTTACCGCCGAGGGCAAGCACAAGAAGCAGTCGGGCGGTCACGGTCAGTACGGTCACGTTAAAATCGACTTTGAACCTAACGATACAGACGATTTCAAATTTGAGGAAAGAGTTTTCGGCGGCTCTGTACCGAAGAACTTCTTCCCTGCTGTTGAAAAGGGACTTCAGGAAAGCATTGTTCACGGCGTACTTGCAGGCTATCCCGTTGTACGCTTAAAGGCAACCCTGTTCGACGGCTCATATCACCCTGTTGATTCCTCGGAGCAGGCGTTCAAAATGGCGGCTCACATTGCATACAAGAACGGTCTTGCACAGGCTTCGCCCTGTCTGCTCGAACCCATTATGTCAATGAAAATCGTTGTCGGCGACGAAAACACAGGGGACGTTATGGGCATTGTAAACAAGCGCAGAGGCTCTGTTTTGGGCATGAACCCATACGAGGACGGAATGACCGCTATTGACGCAGAAATGCCAATGGCTGAAATTACCGACTTCTCCACCGTTATCAGACAGATGACAAAGGGCATGGGCTGGTTTACAACCGAATTTGCACGCTACGAGCAGCTGCCCTCCAACCTTGAAGCAGACGTAATTGCAAACGCTCCCAAGTACGGAGAATACGAGGGTTAATTATTGCGGCAACACCGCACACAAATGAAAGGAAGAAGAAAAATGGCACAGTATAAGCTGCTGGAGCTTATTGACCAGCGTACCTTACAGAATTTGCTTGACGCTTTTTCAAAAGCGACGGGAATGGCTGCACTTGCAACCGACCTTGACGGTCCTGTTACAAACCTTAGCGGACCTACGGACTTCTGCATGAACTACACGAGAAAATCCTCCGAGGGCTGCCGTCGCTGCAACCAGTGCGACTTAAAAGGCGGCGAGGAGGCACTCCGCACAGGAAGACCATCCGTTTACTACTGCCACGGCGGACTTGTTGACTTTGCTACTCCGATTATCGTAAACGGCGAGCATATCGGCTCTCTTATCGGCGGTCAGGTGCTTACCGAAGAACCCGACTTTGATAAATTCCGCAGAATTGCCGCTGAAATAGGCGTTGACCCCGAAAGATACGTTGAGGCAGTTAAAAAAGTGCCTATCGTTTCAAAGGAAAAGGTTGACAGCGCCGCAAATCTGCTGTACCAGATGGCAAACGCACTTTCAAGCTCGGGCGTTGAAAAGCTTGCAGTGCAGAAGCATTCAGATGAAAACGCAGTTCTTTTCGGCACCCTGCAAAAGCAGTACGACGAAATGACCGATTTCTCCGACCGTGTTGCCGACAAGACCCAGCAGCTTTCCAAGGAATTCGGCGTAATTCAAGAAAAGACAAAAGAGGCTGTAAAGTCCGTTGAAAATACCAACTCCATTATCAAGCTTACGCAGAGCATTACAACCCAGATGACCCTTCTCGGCTTCAACGCTTCAATTGAGGCAAAGCGTGTAGGTGCGGCAGGCGAGGGCTTCAACGTAATTGCACAGGAAGTAAGAAAGCTTGCTCAGCAGACCGCAAAGCAGACGGACGATATTGAAAACGTTCTGACCCAGATCAAGAACTCGATTAAGAATATCGAGGCTGAGCTTTCAGCAGGCTTTGCACATCTTGACGAAAACGCACAGACAGTTACGGAGTTGAAAAGCCGTATCGACCAGACGGCAGACCTTATCAAGCAGATCAAGTAAAATAAAAGAGCCGCTTCTGAATTATCAGAGGCGGCTTCTGCTTGTCGAAAAAGTCTTTTCGACAAGAAATGAATATTGAATAATGAATAACGAA
>JBJERI010000281.1:0-5209 GCA_051882195.1 Ruminiclostridium sp.
AGGAAAAATGGGATATAAACAGCACCCAGCGCCGCCACTCCCGAAAGTATATGGGGCAGTGCAATATCGTAAACAAAGAAGAAAATCAGCACGAAAAGGAGGGAAATGGGTATCACTCCGTCAAGGAAGCGGCCGAAAATGGCTGCGTCCTGATAGTCCCCGTAGCCCGAATTAAACCTATAAAATGTGCCGATAATCAGTGTGAAAATCACCGTAAGAGCGGAAAAAACCGCATAAAGAATAAAGTCGGCGTTGTATTTACATGGAGTTTTTCTGATTTTGCTCCTTATGAAAAGGGCGAAAACAATAACGAAAATGCCTATTGCAAGACCGCCGAAGCCCCATGTTGAGGTAACGAAGTAGTAAAGCTGACCTACAAGGGTCTTGAAAAAGCGCTGTACTCCGTCCCCCTCAAAGCTTGCGGCAATAGTTTCGGCAAAATTCTCGGCGGTGTTTTTAAGCTCCGCTCCCGAGGTCTGCCACACAAGCTCCTGTATTGAATATGTAGTGATTCTTTCAAGTACGGCGGCAGCGGCAATGGCGGGGAAAAAGCTTCTGAAGCAGACGCTTTTCCGCTTGAAGCCTATCCTTGCGATAAGCATTGTGATGATTACCGCCGCAACAACACCTATAAGCCGCTCGTGAGCCGCAAAGCATACCACGCACAGAAAGCCTGCAAGTATTGACAGCATGTGCTTAAAGCCGTAATGCTTTTCCGCACCCGCTTTCATTACCACCCATATAAGCAGCCAGGGGAGAACGATTGAGACCGTTTCATTCCAGATAAACTTGGTATGGGCGAAATATGTAACATAGCCGCCGCAGATAAAGGCGCAGAGCAAAAGCTGACGGGGTTTTTTTACCCCCAGCCTTGACGCAATATTGTAGGCAAGGATCGGTACAAAGCTGACAAGCAGGGAGTTCATCACAAGCAAAGCCTTGTACTGCACATAAGGGTCGTTTGTCAGCAGCATTATGGGAGTGTAAAGCAGCCCCTGAATGTAGCCGTAGAAATATTCCGTTCCCGACATTACCCCCGTCCAGTTTGCGCCGCAGAAAAACGCTCCCGTAGCGGCAACGCCAAATTCGTTGGGGTCAATGCTGGGCAGGGTCATTTGCAGGGAGAAAACAGTGTTTGCCGCAAACCATAAAATGAATATAACAAGCATTGCGCCCTTGTTGCCGTATTTGTTATAGAATTTGTGGAACAAGCTCCTTATATTCACATTATCACCTGCTTTCTCACATAAAGGGTTTAAATACAACCTGAACTACAATATAGGAAATAAGGGCAAGGACTGCAAGTCCCAGCACTGCAAAGCGCATTCCGGGGTTTCCCGCTCTGCCAAGAGCCGAGTAATATTCCTCGCCGGTATCGTCCTCGAATTTTTCACGGATAGACTTGATTTTTTTCACCGCCCAGTTAAGGTACAGCCTGTCGCCGAAAATTCCCATAATAATGGACAGGGCGATAGAAATATAATAGAAAATAGTATTAAGGGCAAGATAGGCGGGATTAGCCAGCATTGCCGAGGCAACCTCAGAGCCGTAATAAGTGCCCATAATAAACAGCATCTGGGGAATACTGAACAGAACGTAGGCAAAGGTAAGCAGAATTGCGGGAATGTACATTCTGCGGTAAAATTGGTATACGGGAGTGAGAAACAGGGCAAAGACGTTGAGGGAGGCTTTCTTTCCTGTTAAAGCCATGGTTTTGAGGAGGTTGGCGGTGTAAGCACCTTTTCCGGGATAGGGACAAAGAAAGCGGTTAAGCTCCATTTCGCTTACACCCATAAACTTTTTCTCGGTATTGCTTTCGCTGTTGCGGTAGAAATTGTCCTCCTGCTCTCTGAACCATTGCTCAAGGTTTTCCTCCTGACCGAAAAAGTCGGTATTCTGACTGTGGGTCTGACCTGTGCGGTCGTAGGTGGTGCGGTTTTCGTCGGTGAAAACCGTGTCGGGCCCATTGTCAGGGTCGGGAGGGAAATAGGGAGGAGTGTCCGTTTTCTGCTGTGGAATCTCGGGCTTCCATTCAAAGCCTGTGCCGTGCTTGTCGGCATAGGGACAGTGACCTAACTTTTCCCAGCATATCCTGTGAACGGGAGCGCCGCAGTCGGGACAGGTGACAATGTCCTCATCTCCTGCAAAATATCCCTTGCAGCAGGCGCATCTCTGCTTTAAATATGGATTCATAAACTATCCTTTCTTTGTTATTCGCCGATTTTCTCTATTTTTGCGGGGTCGGCGATATTGCCCCCACGGCGGTTCTTTCTTGCGTTGTAAAGCGCCCTGCAAAGTCCTGCCAGTACGCCCACAAGAATATATCCTCCGAAAGCGGTTTCAAGGGCGGGCACGTCAAAGGGCATTTTAATTACAGTATTGCCTATTGCGCCGTTAATAAGCAAATCTCTTGTGCTGCCCACTATCATGCAGGCAAAATCAAAGCCCAGTATGTACATTATTACATCGGCTATCATAGGGCGGATTGGTCTTAAATAAAAGCGGCTTTCTGTTTTGGAGAGAATAAGGGGGTTTGCCACTAAAATGGGGATATAGACCCCAGCCCAGTCGATTTGAAGCTGATAATAGTAATTCAGAAAGGCAAAGACGGGCATATACACAATTGACGCTACAAGAGCGTAAATGATAATTCTTACGGTATAGACGATTTTTCTCGGTATAAAGCGGCAGATAAGCACCGTCACAAAGGTGACCGCCGAGAAAATCATACAGATTATGGCAGCCTTTTCAAAGTTGGTTGCAGCGGCAATGACGGGGGCGATAAGCGCTCCGCTCATCAGCACGATATTCTGTTTTATAAGACCGTCCGAAAGGCTGGCTTGTTTTTTTGACATGGTATTATCCTTTTTTCTTTTTCTTTTTATCGTTTGTCTTGCGGGGCTGCTTTATATGGTAGCTTTCCGCAAGCCTGGTTTCCATACTTACGGCATTGCGGCTTTTCTCGTGCTTTTCGTGGAAAACCTCCTCCCGGAGAGAGGACATAAAGCTTTTCTGCTCCGGCTTTTCCTTTCGGGGATTTTCCTCAATTTTCCCCGTAAAGCCCCGTTTTCTGCGGTTTATTTTGGTAACCTTGTTGTCAATGGGCGGCATATTATAATTAGTCGGCGGCACAATAATTTCCATAGTGTCCGTAAGCTTGGGAGTTTTGCCCGACTGTGCGTTGTCCTTTACTTTTTCGAAAGTGCCTATGTGGGATTTAACAAAGCGGAATGCCTTTTTGGTGTTTTTGATAATTCCCTCGGCGAATTGGTCGATATGGACGGAAATTGCGTTGGCAAGAAGCAGTACGAAAACAAAGCCTGCCTCAACCTTGCCGAAATGCCTGAATACCACCGCAAGTATGCCGATAAGCGTACCGTAAAGCAGCCTGCCGAAAATGGTTTTCGGTATGGTCTGTGGGTCGCTTGCAAGGAAAATGAAGCCGAAAAGCAGATAACCGCTGATAAGCTCCACAATAATTGCATTGCTGATATTTTCATAGACGGGGAAAAGCAATGACCCAGCGGCAAAGGCGGCAAAGCCCGAAAGAGTTACGGAAAGTGACAATGACCGTCTGCAAAAGAGAACAACACCGCATACCGTAAGCACAAGAACATGGGTTGTGCCGATTGGACCTAAAAAGTTGCCAAGAAGCACGTCTATTGTGGAAAGAGTCTGGGCTGTGCCCATTTTCATAAGGAAGCTTTCAAGTCCCGAGGAAAGAGGCGCAGTTACCGTGCCCCATAATTCAAGCTCCGCTCCCGCCTTTGGATAAAGGAGCATTTTTTCGGGGTAGCAGATAACAAGGAATGCAAGGGAAACGCAGGCGGGATTGAAAATATAGTTGTCCTTGCCGCCGAAAATGTGCTTTACGCCCATAGCCAGCGCCGCCCCGAAAACAACTAAACCATAATCAATGCTTGCAGGCATCATCAGCGCAATGCAGAAGCCTGTTGCAAAGGTGGATAAATCCTTGGGGTTGTAGGTTTTGCGGCTCAGCTTGCAGCAGATGTAATCGGAGAGCATACAAAAGGCGATTGAAACCGCTACTATAATAATTGCTCTTATTCCGCTTTTCCACACCGCCATTGCGGTAAGTGCGGCAAAGCAGATAAGCTGATCCATATAAATTTGTTTGGGTTTTTTCGGGGGCGTTTTTTCCTTGTAAAAGCCTTTGGGCTTACGCTTTTTTGCGTCTGTATCAACGGTTAAAACCTGAGTTTCGGACATATAATAACCTTTCTGCAAATAAGGAGGTGCTTTGAATGAAAATTGACGTGCTGTCAAACAGCACCGTTAAAATAACCCTTTCGGGGGGCGATATGAAGGAATACGACCTGCGTTACGAAAACCTTTCACGGAAAAGCCCCGACACCAAAAGACTGTTGGGTGAAGTGCTTAAGGCGGTAAGCCTTGAAAGCGATATTTTCTTTGACGCCAACGCAGACCGTTTGTTTATCGAAGCCTTTCCCCGAAGCGACGGAGGCTGTATGCTTTACATTTCCAGTCTTGAAGAGGAAGAAAAGCCCTCAAAGCCAAAGCGGAGCAAGGCCGCCGAAAAGGTTTGTCCTCTGTTAATCTGCTTTGTTGACGGAGTGGAAAGTCTTGGGGGACTTTGCCGCAATTTATGCAGCTTAAAGGGCAGAGAGGGGATTTGCTTCAGCTCCTCCGTTTACAGCGAGGGCGGCTCATACTGGCTCACCGTGGAAGCCGAGTGTGATACGGCAAGGCTGGAGGCGGTTATGCGTGAATACGGCAATGTGTATTCCGACCGACTTGCCGCAGCAGCCCTTGCCGAGCATTGCTCCGAAATTGCCTGCGGAAACGGGGCGGAGATTATCGCCAATAGTATCGGTTAGGCACAGAAGCCCACTTTACTATATATAATATACATTATAACAGAAAAACGGGGGTTTTGCAATAGCGAAATACGGAAATAAGGGGCTACTCGCCCCTGTTGGATTTTCCCTCGCTATTGTCGAAAGGGGTTGACCCTTTTGACCCCTGTTTTGTGTTTTATGTTTTTGTAGGTTGGTTGTAAGGGGGCTACTCGCCCCCCTTGCCCCACGTTTTTATGTTGTTTTTAATTTTTATGTTGGTTGAGAGGGGGCTACTCGCCCCCTTGATAAACTTGTATCTGATTATAAGGTAGCAATAACCCCTCGCCCATTTCTTTGATTGCCCAAAGAAATGGGGAAAGAAATGCACC
>JBJERI010000282.1:0-5189 GCA_051882195.1 Ruminiclostridium sp.
CATCTTGCTCTCTTTTGCATCAAGCATTTTACGAACTTCCAATACATCTTCTTTAGACAAGCTTTATTCACTCTCCTCGGCGATGTTGTCCGCAGCGGTCAGCTCTCTGAGCGTGCTGCGAAGCTTCTTGTTGGTTATACCCTCAACGTCAATCATCTTTCGAGTTCTGCTGAGGTGCTTGATGTTTTTCTTTTTTGGTTTCTCGACCTTGCGCTCTTTGCCGTCGGCAACGAATGCAAAGCCCTTTTCCAGCCTCATTACCACCAGCCAGCTTCCGCTGTCATGGCCTGCAATGCTTCTGACAACCATTCCTTTTGTAAATTCCATCAGGTACGTTCCTTTTGCAGTAGCACCTTAATGAGTAGGCAGCGTCATAATAAGGGGCTCGCCGTTGGTTATTGCAATTGTATGCTCGAAGTGAGCGCACATATTACCGTTAGCCTCAACAACGGTCCACTTATCGTCAAGTACTCTGACCTTCTCAGTAGATGAATTTATCATCGGCTCAATGGCAAGGGTCATACCCGGTACAAGTCTGGGACCACGTCCCGCCTGACCGAAGTTTGGAACCTCGGGGTCTTCGTGAAGATTTCTGCCAACGCCGTGACCTATATAGGGCCTTACAACGTAAAAACCGTTGCTCTCCGCATAGGTCTGTATTGCGTGGCTTATGTCCCCAACTCTGTTTCCCGGAACCGCCATTTTTATTCCTTCATAAAGGCTTTGCTTAGTCACGTCCAGCAGTCTTTGAGTTTCGTCCGAAACCTTGCCTACTGTGAAAGTGTAAGTATTGTCGCCGTGGAATCCGTCGATGTAAGCTCCCACGTCAACCGAAACGATATCGCCTTCCTTTATTACCTTTTTCTTTGACGGAATACCGTGGATTAACTCCTCGTTAATGGAAATGCAGGCACTTCCCTTAAATCCGTAAAGTCCCAGGAAAGAGGGCTTTGCTCCCTTTGAGAGGATAAATTCGTGAATGATCTGATCCAGCTCATAGGTTGTCATTCCGACCTTTATGGACTTTCCCGCCAGTTCAAGAACCTGTGCGGAAATTTCATTGGCTTTCAGCATCTGCTGAATTTCTGCAGCCGATTTAACTTGAATCATTACTTAACCCTCAATAGCTTTCAGTGTAAGCTTTGCGGTTTCTTCGATTTCGTCCTGACCCTTTACTGTTACCAGCTTGCCCTTTGCCTCGTAGTAGCCCTTTAAGGGAGCTGTCTTTTCGTGGTAAGTAGCTAATCTTGATAAAACTGTTTCGGGCTTGTCGTCAACTCTCTGTACCACCTTGCCGCCGCAGAGGTTGCATACTCCCTCAACCTTGGTTGGCTTGAATTCAACGTGGTAGGAAGCTCCGCAGCTTTCGCATACGCGTCTGCCTGAAAGTCTTCCGCAGATTGTTTCGTCAGCAACGTCGATTTCAACAACCTTGTCAATCTGAACGCCCATCTTGTCGAGAGCCTCAGCCTGACTTACTGTTCTCGGGAAACCGTCAAGGATAAATCCCTTTTTTGCATCGTCCATTGCAATTCTGTCTTTGAGAATACCGATTACGATATCATCAGGAACAAGGTCGCCCCTGTCCATACATTCCTTAGCCGCCAGACCTGCTGGAGTGCCGTTCTTAACAGCCTCTCTCAGCATATTGCCTGTTGAAATAGCAGGAATACCGAGCTTATCGCAGACGATTTCAGCCTGCGTGCCCTTGCCTGCTCCCGGAGCACCTAAAAAAATTAAGTTCATATTAACTCCTTATACGGTTACGGATTCAGAATTGAGTATCAAGTACTCAATTCCAATCCTGATTCGTGTCTTATTCCAAGAATCCCTTATGATGACGCATCATCATCTGGCTCTCAAGTGAACGGCAGGTTTCAAGCGCTACGCCTACGAGAATGAGGATCGTAGTACCGCCCAGCGACAGTCCGTTGATGCCTGTGATGTTTGCAAAAGCAATCGGGAAGATTGCGATAAACGCAAGGAAAATTGCGCCGATAAGAGAAATCTTTGAAAGTGAATTATGGATAAAATCTGATGTTGGCTTGCCAGGTCTGTAACCCGGGATTGCGCCGTTGTTCTTCTTCAGATTATTGGCAATTTCAACCGGATTATACTGGATTGCAATATAGAAATAGTTGAATGCAATAATTAGAATGAAGTAGAGAATAGCGTAAAGCCATGAGCTTGTGCTGAACAGTCTTACGAAGCCGTCCCAGAAGGAATCTCCGCGGCCGTCAATGCCGAAGAAATAGCAGATTGTCTGGGGTAAGCTCATAATGGACATTGCGAAAATGATTGGCATAACGCCTGCCATAGCAACCTTAATCGGAATATGGGAGGACTGACCGCCGTACATCTTTCTGCCAACTACGCGCTTTGCGTACTGAACAGGGATTCTTCTTTCGGCGTTGGTCATAAGAACTACAAGTGCGATCATGCCAACGTAGATGATAAGGATAATCGGAACGAAGATTACGTTCTTCATATCAAGGCTCATCTGCTGAATGAGTGTGTAAACGTCCTCGGGAGCTCTTGAAACGATACCTGCGAAAAGAATCATTGAGATACCGTTGCCGATACCCTTTTCATTGATCTGGTCGCCCAGCCAGATGATAAGGGAAGCACCTGCGATAAAGCAGGCAATAATTGTGATTGCCGCCAGCACGCCGTCGAAGCCCTCTGTGTAGGAAACGGCTCCGTTGTTTCTAAGACCGATGTAGAATGCAATGGCCTGAAACAGTGCAAGACCCAGAGAAACGTACTTGTTGATTTTGTTGAGCTTTTTGCGTCCCTCGTCGCCCTCCTTGCTCAGTCTTTCCAGTGCAGGAATTGCAACTGTTAAAAGCTGAACAATAATGGATGCGTTGATGTAAGGCGTAATGGACATTGCGAACAATGTACCTCTGCTGAGAGAGCCGCCTGTCATAGCGTCCAGATAGGTTAAGAGCGTTCCCTCGCCCAGCATGGACTTGATTGCCTCGGGATCGAGGAAAGGAACGAAGATAGCGCTTCCTAAACGGAAAATGAGAATGATGAGTAATGTGTATAAAATCTTTTTGCGCAGATTTACGTCCTTCCACGCATTTCTGAAGACTTCAAACATTAGATCACCTCTGCCTTTCCGCCTGCACTTTCGATTTTTGCTTTAGCGGATTCAGAGAACTTGGCAGCCTTTACAGTGAATGACTTTGTGAGTTCGCCGTTACCGAGTACCTTAACACCGTCGAGAGTATTCTTTAAAAGACCTGCCTCTACGATTGCAGCCTCGTCGATAACTGCACCGTTGTCAAACTTCTTTTCTAAGTCTGATACGTTGATTGTTGCATAGTTTGTTCCAAAGATATTGTTGAAACCACGCTTTGGAATACGCATTGCAAGCTTTGTCTGACCACCTTCAAATCCCGGCTTAACACCGCCGCCTGAACGTGCCCACTGGCCCTTGTGTCCTTTACCTGCTGTTTTGCCCCAACCTGAACCATGGCCACGGCCGATGCGCTTAACTTCCTTAGTTGCGCCCTCTGCAGGAGATAATTCGTGTAGCTTCAATGGTTACACCTCCTATATAATACTTGAGTGTTTATGGTTCTGAGCTTACGCTTCAGTAACCTCTACCAGATAAGAAATCTTATTGATTTTGCCCTTTGTTGCTTCGTTGTCAGGCTGAACTGTTTCGTCGCTAATCTTGCGTAAGCCTAAAGAATAAGCTGTTGCAATATGACTGTCGTTACGTCCAACCAGTGACTTAACCAACTTGATTTTTAATGCCATTTTGGTTTCCATCCTTTCTTGGATTTCGTGAAGGAAATCAGAATATTTCCTTAACAGTTTTGCCTCTGAGTGCTGCAACCTGCTCAGCGTCTCTCAGTGCTGTAAGACCAGCAAGAGTAGCGCGAACAACGTTGCATGGGTTGTTGGAACGCAGTGACTTTGTACGAATGTTCTTGATGCCTGCCATTTCAACTACTGAACGAACAGGGCCGCCTGCAATAACGCCGGTACCTTCTGGAGCGGGCTTCATAAGAACAGCGCCTGCGCCGAACTTGCCGATTACTTCGTGAGGGATTGTGTTACCCTTGAGAGAAATCTTAACAATGTTCTTCTTAGCGTCTTCAATGCCCTTGCGGATTGCGTCAGGAACTTCGTTTGACTTGCCCATGCCGAAGCCTACAACGCCGTTGCGGTCGCCGACTACTACGAGAGCAGCAAACTTCATGATGCGTCCGCCCTTAACTGTCTTGGATACACGGTTGATAGCTACAACCTTTTCCTCAAGCTCATATTTTGATGCATCTAAAAGTGCCAAAATGTTTTCCTCCTATACTTATTAGAAATTCAAGCCGCCTTCACGGGCACCTTCTGCAAGAGCAGCAACTCTGCCGTGATAAACGTAACCTGAACGGTCAAATACTACATCTGTGATGCCTGCTGCCTTAGCCTTTTCAGCCAGCTTTAAGCCAACCTTCTTAGCAGCTTCGATGTTTCCGCCGTATTCGTTGAAATCCTTCTCGTTAGAAGACGCTGCACAAAGTGTCTTGCCTGCAACATCGTCGATAAGCTGAGCATAGATATTCTTGTTAGAACGGAAAACATTGAGGCGTGGGCATTCAGCAGTACCGGAAATCTTGCCGCGTACACGGATGTGGCGCTTGATTCTGTTCTTATTGCTGTCAATAATTTTAATCATTTAATTCACCCCTATGCTTTACTTCTTGCCCTTACCAGCTTTACCTTCCTTACGGCGAACAACTTCATCAATGTACTTGATGCCCTTGCCCTTATAAGGCTCTGGTGGACGGATGCTTCTTACTTCAGCAGCGAACTGACCAACCTTCTGCTTATCAATACCCTTGATAACGATCTGGTTTGGCTGAGGAGCTTCAATTGTGATGTCCTCTGTATCGGAAACAACAACAGGGTGGGAGAAACCGAGTGTAAGGTTAAGGTCCTTACCTGTCTTCTGGCATCTGTAACCAACACCGTTGATTTCCAGGGTCTTGCTGTAACCGTTTGTTACGCCCTCAACCATGTTGTGGATGAGAGTTCTTGTTAAACCGTGTAATGAGCGGTTTGCAGGCTCGTCGTTGGGACGAGTAACTGTGATGTTGCCGTCTGCAAACTCAATCTTCATCTGTGGCTTGAACTCCTTTGTAAGAGTTCCCTTTGGTCCTTTTACGGTAACTGTTGAG
>JBJERI010000283.1:0-5166 GCA_051882195.1 Ruminiclostridium sp.
TCATAACCGCTATTGATATTCATTTGCAATTCAGCAATAGCCAAATTATTAGCTGCAATAGCGTTTTTATATTCTTGCGTTTCAAGGTCTTTAAGCTTTTCTATATTAAGCGTAAGCTGACCGTTCTGCAATTCAAGGCACTCTATAAAGTTACCGCCCATTTCAACAATCTCAGCATAGGTTGATGATGAAATATGACCAGTATCATTCAAATCTTCCATTGCGGATTTGATAAGTTTGGTTTTGTCAGATACTTCCTTGACTAATTCATCGACTGGCTTTGTATTGACTGTCGGTTCAATTGTATTATCGGGATTTGTTTTCCACTCCTTGATTTTAGCTGCTGCACCTTCTAAACCGTTTGCGAAAAGGTCTGGAATTTTTGTTGCAATTTCAAGGTCTTCATCGCTAAGTGATTCAAGATAGCTTTTAATTCGTGCAGTATATCCCGAATTAGGATTTGCACCGCCCATAAACATCTTTTTGGCAGTTTCAAGATTGTTAAAATACTTTGCATAATCGGGGAACTGTTCCTCTGCAAGCTTTAACAATTGTTTTTCCAGCACCGAATCGCCCTCGGCGGTAGCAATAAGTCCATCTCTCCAAGCAACATAACCGTCTTTTCCAAGATTTTTATACTGTTCCTCATTGGACTGTAAATACTCTTCAAAGTTTATATCCGCAGTTACAGAAATTATTTTTTCATATAAATCCTTATTATCCATTATTGATTTCAGATAGTTTACCTGCTTCTGAATATCGTTATATAATAACTGTTCAGATTCCGATAATGGACGTTTCATAGATATTTTATCAATCTCGGTGAGTATATTGTTCAGTTTATCATATTCTTCAATAGCGTTATCGGCATCTACCTGAAAATCAATGGTAAAATCATTATATCTTATGGACTTGTCAAACAAATTCTTGATTTCTTGTGAAATAGTGCTGCTTACTCCCGTCCAAGAATCCGTTCCGTCAATATAGCTGTAACCGTCCTGATTAAATCTTGGAGTATGTTCAAATTTATTTTTTACACTGTCAATAGTGCCTTTGTTTTCTCTTATCCATTCAAGATTTGCTCTTTCCTTTGCTGCTCTGATTTCTTTCTCCAAAAGAATAATGCCGTTTTCACGCTCAAGGTTTAATTGGCTTAAATTTTCTTTTTCGATATTGTAAACATCTGCAATAGTGCGTTTCCAGTCTTCAAGGCTTTTCAGCTTTTCAATTTCCGACTGTTCGCTATTGATAATATCAGTATATTCATCTACCAATCCGGTTAAGGAGGTTTTTAATTCGTCAAGGGAATTTGCAGATTCTCTTGCTTTTCGTATAGCCTCTTCCTGCGCTTGATTGTATGCATTTAATAGTGTAACGGCGGTCGTTAAAGCGGTTACTACTAATCCGATAGGATTTGTCGCAATGCTCAACTTCAATGCTTCCCAAGCCCCTCTTAGACTAAATGTAGAAGCAGTCTGAGCGTTGGTGGCTGCTGTAAGTCTCCAAGTCTGGAGTAACTGCTGTTGCCGAGCCTGCTCAATTCCTGCTGCTCCCATCAATTCAAGCCTTTGAGCTTCTGTAAGCTGTCTGCTGGAGAGAACGAGTCTTAGCTGACCCTGCGTCAATCTATTTACTGAATTTAGCAGTAATCTGTATTCTTCTTCACTTAAAGCAGAGGTGGTTCTTGACAAGTTCATAGCCTGTGTAAACTGGAATACGTTATTTCTTACAGCTACCATTCTCACACCGAGATTAGTTAATCCTGCTATCACACCTGTAAAGAGCGCTGCGGAAAGCCCAGTTTTCAATAACTGTGTGCTATCTACAAATTTTACAATTTCTGCGGTTGTATTAGCAAGACCTTTGAGGAAGTCTGAATCAATCGTATTGTAAGCCAATCCCTCAAAACTTGCTGTCAAACGATTTGTAGCAGCTTCAAGACTGTTTTCGTATATGGAAAATTTAGATAGGGCTGTATTTGCTGAATTAGCTGACGCTTCTGTTAATTCCAAAGCTCTGGAGAAATTATTGAATAGGGTTATTACATTTTCTCTCTGATATACTCCACCGAAAGCGTTAGCAATAGCATTTTTGTCTACGCTTGAAAAGTTTTCCCAAGCCATTCCGACATCATAAATGACATTTTCAAAATCACGAAATTCTGTTGCACTTTCTCTTAATGCAATACCAAATCTACTGAGTGTTTTTTCTACATCGTTAATCTGACCTGATATGTCGTTGCCGTCCTCATCAATCCAATTATTGAGCTTGATTTTACCCATTCTGGCGATGATAGTTTTAAAGCTCTCGCCCACAACGGAATCGGATTTCTGCGTAACCTCTGCAACAGTAGCAATATAGCCAATAAGCGAATCCATAGAAATACCCGCAGTATAAGCGGAATTGGCACATTTTGACATTGCCTCTGCCAAGCCCCCTGCGCTGCTTGCACTCTGTAAATCAACAGCCGAAAGCTTATCCACAATTTTAATTGCATCTTTCGATTCGACTTTAAACCCTTTCATGGCGCTGGTTAAATATTCGGTTGATTGCGCTGATTCTATCTGACCTATCTTAGATAAAATTAAACTATCCTTAATCAATTCGTTTGTTTCTGCAACGGATTTGCCCTGTCGAAGAAAATCGTTAGCTGCCTCGCTAACATCTAATGTTGTACTGCTCATATCCTTTGCAAGTTGATTATAGTCAGCCATAAGAGCTTTCATTTCACTTGCAGACTTAGAAGTGGCGATAGACAAGTCGGTCTCTGCTTTTTTCAGGTCGTTTACTGTGTTAATAACCACTTTAATGGAATTAACAACAATTCTCAATATATCTCTCGCCGTAAGGTAGTCGTTGAAAATCCCTCTTGTATTTCTGACCTGATTATTTAGCTCTTGAAGCTGCTGTGCATTATTGTTTGCTTCGCCGTTTACATTAACGGGAATATTTATAGGATTATTTCGCACATTCTGTTCAACATTGTTGATTGCCGTTTCAACAGAGCGTTCCAACTCCTGCTGGTTTACACGTGCGTTTAATGTTATTTCCGTATCGTTTCCTATACTCTGGACATCGGCTCTGATATTTCGTCTTGTTGCGCTTCTGTTAAGACGTCCCTTGATTTGAATTGTAGGTGCGTCTTTTTCAATTTCTTTAACGCCTTTTATTATATTTACTCTTGATAAGCCCTTATTAAGCAATCCGATAAGACGTATAAAAAACGGGGTATTTTCAAGAGTTTTTACATCGTTGGATATATTGGCTTTACTTTTTGTTCTGTCTAATTCTGCTTGTACTTTAATTTTTAGATTATCACTCATATTTTCACCTTAATTTGCGGTTGACTTTCCTTTCTGTTATGATATAATTATTATAGAAATAAATCTATAATAAGGTGGTGTTTTTGATGTTTGAGATAATGAGCGTTATTCGCAGCCGTTCTCCCGCTTATGTAATGCTTCGATGCCGTAGCTGTGGAACAACCGTATTTATCGACTTGGATAAATTTGAAACAGTAAATGACAGCTATGCTGTTCTTAAAGAGGGCGAAACATTATCTTGTTCAAATTGCCAAAGCACACAAGACGATAGGTATATACCATATCAGGCAACACGGAATATTCCGCAGTGTCCCACCTGTAAATCCTATGACGTGGAGAAAATCGGCACACTTAAGAAGTACGCTTCTTTTGCTGTTGCGGGCGTGTTCTCTGGAAACTTAGGTAAGCAGTTTCACTGTAAATCCTGCGGTTATCGCTTTTAAATCAAACATTTTTAAGGTTGTATCACACCATAGGTACAACCTTTTTGTTATCTCATATCTTGTCATCACTCTCATTCTTTAAAAAAGGCTTAAATAAAATCGTAGTTTAATCGTGTGCGTTTAAAGCTGCTTATTTGCTTAATTCAACAAGCCTCATAACATAATTCGTCATAAAATCAGCAATACGATTTTCAAGATTAACACTAATCTCTCTTTCTCCTCTCAGCCAAGCATTTAATGTTGTGATGCTCATTCCTACATATCTGACGAAATCTGTCTTGTTAATCTGAGAAGTAGAAAGGAATTTCTGTGTCTTTTCTTTTAAGTTCAAGCGTTTCACCCCCTGTCCATAAATAGCGATAAAAATAGGACGGCTATTTCTAACCGTCCTATTTTCTATAAAGGTCTCACTTTTACCTTTTTGGCAAGGTGGAGAAGCACCTATCTAATAACCAAGAAGCTTTTTACAGCTGCGCTGGAACAATACTTTTAAAAAGTAAAGACCAACCAATCAATGTTATTGGCACACCCTCAACTTCACGCAGTATTAGGTGTGGTATCGCCTATGCTGTTCCACACATAGGCGTATGCGAACGTTAAACACCCACCATCCGCAGTTCAGAGGAGGAAATGTTTTGAATTTCCCGTCTCTGCTTATATATGCAAAAATATGATAGGTAATGTACAAAAACTAACAATCAAGCTGCGCTTGGACAAGCAAAATATTTATTGTCTGCGCTTTTTCTTACATAAAGGTATTCATCGGCAGTTGAGAAGCAATAGATTTTCTTTTCAGCATCGGAGATATACATTTTCAGCATACCGATTTGAACAACGTGATTTCCTGAAACGTTTAATGGTTTTTCGTCAGCCTTATTGTTCCTGCAATAAATCAATTCTCCGCTGCTGTTATATTTAAACCTCAAAATCCAGACCTCATTGTTTTTCCTTTTGGAACACCATTTTATTTCGCTGCTGTTTTTTCCTAAAGCTATATCAATCAAAGCCCCTGTATCAACAGAAAAGCTGTAACTGCAATATTCGTCAACAATTCTATTCAGTATTTTAGTAAATCTATTCTTATAAAAATCAGCAATCATAAATCCTATGGCGTGTAAAAGCTCTGTGTATTCCTCAAGGTCAAGGATATGTTTACTGTTAATATCGTTTATTACTTTTTTGTAGCCAAAGCAGATTTCAATTATTTTCTTGTTGGAAATGGTCTTAAAGTATTTGTCCTTTTTTACGCTTTCAGGACAATAACTTATTAAAATATCGGATAACTTTATCAGCATATCATCATCCTGTGTATTATAATTTCTGTATTTCAATTTTTCTTCTTCCTCACAAAATCTCCACGGTTTATATCTGTATCTTTATAGCTCACAGTCAGTTCCATA
>JBJERI010000284.1:0-23123 GCA_051882195.1 Ruminiclostridium sp.
AAAAAGGAGTATTTCTTCAAATTCAACCTTGAGGGTCTGCTGCGAGGTGATTATGCCAGTCGAATGTCCGGATATGCTACTGCAAGGCAGAATGGGTGGATGTCTGCAAATGACATCCGTGAGCTTGAAAACCTTGACCGCATACCCGCTGAACTTGGCGGCGACCTTTACCTCATAAACGGCAATATGCTCCCGCTTGAAAATGCAGGTGCATTTGCAGATATATAGCAATCGACAAAATAATTTGTCGGTTGCTATTTGCCGATACGCGCGGAGTTAGCGTTAGCGAACGTATGCGCGAGGCAATTTAAATCTTAATTTATAGTGAACGTCAAATTTATTTTGACGTTCGCTATAAATACTTCGGCAAAGGAGGAAGAAACAACCGATGAAAAACAAGAAATTCTGGGCATGGAAGAACATGGACGGCACAGAGTCGGAGAGAGCACTTGAACTGTATGGAACTATTGCAGAAGAATCATGGTTTGACGATGATGTTACTCCGCAGATGTTCCGTGATGAGCTTTTCGCAGGCTCAGGCCCCGTTACCGTGTGGCTGAATTCACCCGGCGGTGACTGCGTTGCCGCAAGCCAGATATATTCCATGCTTATGGACTACAAGGGTGATGTGACCATCAAGATAGACGGTATTGCCGCAAGTGCAGCTTCAGTTATTGCTATGGCAGGAACTAAGGTACTTATGGCTCCTACCGCGCTTATGATGATACACAATCCCATTACAATGGCTTACGGCAATCACGACGATATGCAGAAAGCTATCGAAATGCTGGACGAGGTAAAGGAAAGCATCATAAATGCGTATGAGATAAAAACGGGACTTTCTCGTGCAAAGCTGTCACATCTTATGGACACCGAAACCTGGATGAATGCAAACAAAGCCATTGAACTTGGCTTTGCAGATGACATTCTGGAGGACGAGAAGAAGAACACTTCCGACATTCCCGCTTATGCTTTTTCCGGCAGAGCAGCTGAAATTTCGCTTATGAACAAGCTGACGCTGCACTGCAAGTCAAAAAAGGAAGAGCCTGTCGGAACACCTATAAGCAATCTCGAAAAGAGATTAAATTTACTGAAACCTTAAGGAGGATTTTACTATGAGCAAGATCAATGAACTTCGTACCCAGCGCGCAAAGGCATGGGAGCAGACAAAGGCTTTTCTTGATTCCCACCGCAACGATAAGGGTATTCTCTCTGCCGAGGACACACAGACATACGAGAGAATGGAGCAGGAAATCGTAGACCTCGGTCACGAAATCGAACGCCAGGAGCGTCTTGATGCTATGGAGCGTGAAATGGCTGCTCCCGTTTCCGCACCTATCACTTCCAAGCCTGACAATTCCAAGTCAGATACCAAGACCGGCCGTGCGTCCGATGCATACAAGACAGCATTCTGGAATCAGATACGCAGCAAGAATATGATGACACCCGAACTGAAGAACGCACTGCAGGTGGGCGTTGACTCCGAGGGCGGATACATTGTCCCCGATGAGTATGAGCACACTCTTGTTATGGGTCTTGAGGGTTCTAATGTTATCCGTGCCCACGCTCACGTTTTCACTACATCGAACGGTGTACATAAGATTCCCGTTGTTGCATCAAAGGGCACTGCATCGTGGATCGACGAGGAGGGCGCATATACAGAATCCGATGATGTATTTGGACAGGAGCAGATTGACGCTCACAAGCTTGGCACTATCATCAAGGTTTCCGAGGAGCTTATAACCGACAGCGTATTCAATCTGGAACAGTATTTCACCGCCGAGTTTGCCCGTCGTATCGGCAGCAAGGAGGAAGAAGCGTTCCTTGTAGGTAACGGTGTTAAGAAGCCTACCGGTCTTCTGAATGAAACAGGCGGCGCACAGCTTGGTGTTACCGCTGCAAGTGCAACTGCAATCACTGCGGACGAACTTATAGACCTTTATTACAGCCTTAAGTCACCCTACCGCAAAAACGCAATATGGATTCTCAACGACTCCACTATTAAGGCAATCCGTAAACTCAAGGATGGCAGTGGTCAGTACCTCTGGCAGCCTGCGATTAAGGACGGTGAGGTAAACACCATTCTCGGCAAGCCTTACTTCACTTCCTCTTACGCACCCGAAATCGGTTCTGCCGCAAAGAGTATTCTTTTTGGTGACCTTAACTTCTACTGGATCGGTGACCGTCAGGGTATCACATTCAAGCGCCTTAACGAAAAGTACGCAGATATGGGTCAGATAGGTTTCCTTGCGTCTAAGCGTGTAGATGCAAAGCTTATTCTTCCCGAAGCTGTGAAGTATCTCCAGCAGAAAGCATAATGAGGTGCGGTTATGAGTTACAATGCAAAAAACTATACGGAGCAGAGCGGTGACAGAACCGTTATTGGCGGCGTATTGGAATTCAAGGAGGGCGCTCGTGTAATCGGACTCCCTCCGTCCGATATTGCTCCGTCAGCATTTCAGAAACCGTCCGAAGCTACAACGGTTGCCGCTCTGAAGGACGATTTCAACACTTTGCTTGCCAATCTCAAAGCGGCAGGCTTTGTTTCCGACAGTAATTAAGGAGGGCGGCGGCAGTATGGATATTTCAAAGCTGCTTGAAAAGGTAAAGCAAAACCTCATACTTGAACATTCGGCAGACGATTCGCTTATTGAGGGATATATCACTGCCGCCGTTTCTTATGCGGAAAGCTATCAGCACTTGCCCGAAAAATACTATTCCGAAAATGAAATGCCGCCCACAACGGAACAGGCAGTGATAATGCTGTCCTCTCATTTCTATGAATCGAGGGACGGTTCTACGGGAGGTTTCTTTTCGGATAATGTGCAGGCAGGACAGCAGGTCTGGAACACTGTAAATATGCTGCTGCGGCTGGATAGGCGGTGGACGGTATGAGCCTTGGCAGAATGAACACATTTATCTCAATATGCAAGCCGACCGTGGGCAAGGATACTGAGGGCTTTCCAACTAAAAAGGACGTTGTAATTGCCAATGTCCGTGCTTATCGTGAGGGACGTCACGGCAGTGAAAAATGGGCAAACCGTGCTGTGTTTTCTGAAGCAACAGACCTATTCCGCTTTCGGTGTATCCCCGATACAGAAATTGTCGCAGATATGGTGATTTTATGCGGTGCTCATCGTTTTGAGATAACCTCGGTTGAGAATGTCAAGGGTCGAGGAATGTATATGGAAGTGTTGTGTAAGGAAGTGAAACCCGGTGGCTAAATGTACAGTAAAAATGCCGGAGGATTTCTTGATGAAGATTTCCCGTCTTGGGGAACGAACGGACGAGATAATTCCAAAGGTACTTGAAGCGGGAGCAGCTGTTGTTGAAGATAAGGTGCGCTCCAATCTTGCCGCTGTTGTGGGTAAAAACACAAAAGAAGAAAGCCGCAGCACGGGTCAACTTTTGCGGTCACTGGGTACTTCCAAATCCTTGCAGGACAAGAACGGAGATTTTAACATAAAGGTAGGCTTTGCGGAGGGTCGTTCCGATGGTGTCAGTAATGCTATGCTTGCGTCAGTTATAGAGTACGGCAAATCTGGACAGCCTCCCAAGCCGTTTATGAAAGCGGCGAAAACGCAAAGCAGGTCAGCCTGTGCGCAGGCGATGATCTCAAAACTGGAAAGCGAGGTAGAAAAAATATGAGTCTGCTTTCCGAGCTTAATACTATACTGGACATCATGAATATTCCTGTGGAAACAGGCGCTTTCTCCGGCCCACCGCCCGAATATTATACTGTTCTCACTCCTATTACGGACGCTTTCGGATTCTTTGCCGATAATATTCCGCAGAACAATATCGAAGAAGTCCGTATCTCTCTTTTCGATAAGGGAAACTACAATGATAAGAAAAACAGGCTGGTGAAGCTGCTCCTGCAGTCGGATATATCGGTCACTGACCGTAGATACATCGGACGAGAGGACATCACCGGATATTACCACTATGCCATTGATGTGGCAAAGAATTATGATATAAAGGAGGAATTGTAACTATGGCAACAATCGGTCTTGATAAGCTGTACTATGCAGAAATCACCGAGGACAGTGAAGGAAACGAAACCTACGGAACTCCGACTTCACTTGCAAAGGCAATCTCAGCTGACCTTTCCGTGGAGCTTGCGGAGGCTACTCTTTATGCCGATGATGGTGCATCTGAAATCGTGAAGGAATTCAAAAGCGGAACACTTACCCTTGGCGTTGACGATATAGGAAATGCTGCGGCATCGGTTCTTACGGGTTCTACCATTGACAGCAATAATGTAGTCATTTCAGCAAGTGAGGACGGCGGCAAGCCCGTGGCTATTGGTTTTCGGGCGAAGAAGTCCAACGGCAAGTACCGCTACTTCTGGCTTTACAGAGTCAAGTTCGGTATTCCGTCAACTTCGCTTGCAACCAAGGGCGACAGCATTACGTTCTCTACACCGACTATCGAGGGCACTGTTCTTCGCAGAAACAAGCCCGACGGCAGCGGAAAGCACCCATGGAAAGCGGAGGTCACCGAGGGAGAAAAGGACGTTCCCGCAAGCGTTGTCACAGAGTGGTACAAAAATGTATATGAGCCGACATATTCCGAAAGTGCAACAAGTAATGCGCTGTTCTTAAATGAGGAGGAATAACCTATGGAAAACGAACGCAGTTCAATTATCACAATCGGCGGTGAGCAGTATGAGATGATACTCACCACAAGGGCGACAAAGGCAATCTCTGCCCGCTACGGCGGTCTTGATAATCTCGGTGACAAGCTGATGAAGTCTGAAAACATGGAGATGGCGCTTGACGAGATAATCTGGCTCATAACCCTGCTTTGCAATCAGAGCATTGAGATATACAATCTTAGGAACAGTGAGAAAAAGCAGCTCCTTACCGAAGAAACAGTGGAACTTCTGACATCTCCCGGTGAGCTTGCCGAGTACAAGGACGCAATCACCGAAGCTATGATGAAAGGCACAAAGCGGAATGTCGAGAGCGAGGATAACTCAAAAAACGCAGTAACAGCCGAGTAAACGATGACGAGTTGTTTACCCGGCTGTTCTATTATGGCACGGCACAGCTGCACCTCGCTTCGGAAGAGGTGTGGCTCATGCCGTTTGGGTTTTTGCTTGATTTGTGGGAGTGTCATAAGCAGTTTATCGGTATTGCCAAGCCTAAACGGGAGGTTGACATCGATGAGGTTGTGCCGGTGGGGATTTGATTGGGAAAGTGGTTGAAATAAGTGGGAATGTATGATATAATGAATTATAGAGAGTAGTTTATCTGCTCGATAAATCGGATTTTGTAAAGCTGAGCCTACAGCCACTCATTCTGCTGTTTGTTCGGACGACGGGCATACAGTTCGGAATTCGGCATATTGACATAGGAAGATAATGCTTATGTATGAGAATTTAGTTGATTGCAATGATTTTATCTAAAGAAATCTGTCTTCAGATATATAGGCTTGTCAATATATGAAAAATATGCGAATGATGAATTAGTTGGAGTATATCTTCATTGTTAAATCGTATTAGAGCATAATTTATATTAAAGTATTGCAATTTTAGTGAAAATATGTTATAATAAGCAAGTAAAACAAGCGATATGATAAACTTCTATTGAGAAAATCAACAAGGAGGATTTTATTATGGCAGACGAAATTAAGAAAAAAGAACTTGACGATGAAGCGTTGGACAGCGTAAACGGAGGCGGATGGTTTTCTGGCTATGGAGGGTATAAAAGCGGCAGTCAACCGGCGTTTCATGTAGGCGAACATGTGATTATAAACAAAAGTTATTATGCGGTTGTTGGCATAGCCGATATACGGTATGGTGCTACTATCACAAGCGTCAGCACAAGCAAAAACGGCAGCGATCAGTACACCTATTCCATCAAGTATGATGATGGAGATACCGAAGATAACATATATGAAAGTCAGATGTTTGAAAAAATCAACGGTAAATGGACGCAATACACTACAACAAATTAACCGTATTTTACAATGACATACTAATTGAAGGATAACAGCGTAAATGAAGAAAAGCCGCAAGATGTAGTCGGCGGCGTAGATTGGGGCAGTAAAGGAGAAACCACGCGCCGAGGCACTCGGCAAATTCCTATTTATCGAGCACTTTAACACAATAAAGGAGTAACCACGCACGGTTGCTCCTTTTTCATATATCCCCCCGAGCCGAAAGGCTCTTTTTTTATGCCCGTTTTCCAAGGAGGTGACGCAGAATGTCCGAGAATTTCGGCTTGAAAATAGGTCTTGAGGGAGAAAAGGAATTCAAGAAATCCCTCGCCGAAATCAACAATTCTTTCAAGGTGCTTGGCTCTGAAATGAAGCTTGTGGACTCCCAGTTTGACAAGAACGACAAGTCCGCTGAAGCGCTCACAGCAAGAAATCAGGTTCTCAATAAGGAAATCGACCAGCAGAAACAGAAGATAGAAACACTTCGTTCCGCCCTCGCCAATGCATCAGAGTCTTTCGGCGAGAATGACCGACGCACTCAAAGCTGGCAGATACAGCTGAACAATGCACAGGCGGCTCTGAACAGCATGGAGCGTGAGTTGAAATCAAACAATGATGCCCTTGATAAAGCGGATAAAGGCTTTGATGAAGCCGGAGATGAAGCCAAGAACTTCTCCGGTGCGGTCAAGAAAGCCGCCGATACCGGTGCTGATGCTGACGGAAAGCTGAGTAAATTGGGAGATACAGCAAAGAAAATCGGCGCGGCTCTTGGCGCTGCCGCAGCTGCAGTAGGTACAGCCTGTGTTGCCGCAGGAAAAAAGCTATGGGATATGGCAAACGAAGTGGGGGCAGCCGGTGACCAGATAGACAAGACCTCGCAGAAAATCGGTATCAGCGCGGAGAGCTATCAGAAGTGGGGTTACGTCTTTGAACGCTGCGGCGCTGATGTGAATAATCTTCAGAGTGGTATGAAAAAGCTGTCCACCGTCATTACCGACGCTGCTGCAGGTTCGGACTCTGCAACCGAAAAGCTGGCTGCAGTAGGTCTTTCCATCGAGGATTTGAACGGCAAATCACAGGACGAGCAGCTGAGCATAGTAATTGCCGCTTTGCAAGGTATGGAAGCAGGTGCCGAACGTACCGCTGCCGCAAACGACCTTCTTGGTAAATCCGCAACGGATATGGCTGCTGTGCTTAACATGAGCGCAGATGAAACCGAGCGTCTGAAACAGGAAGTTGAAGACTATGGTATGATAATGAGCAACGAAGCTGTTGCTGCGTCTGCCGCTTTTGAGGATAGCCTTACCAAGCTGTCCCATACAGCAGGCGGTCTGAAGAACCGTATGGTGGGAGAACTTCTGCCGGGAATAACACAGATAACAGACGGACTTGCCGATTTGATTGCCGGAAATGATAATGCTGCCGAGAAACTGAAAAGCGGCGTGACCTCTGTAATTGACACAGTGCGAACGCTGATACCGCAATTTGCCGAACTTATATCTTCAATTGCAGGGGCCGTCCTTGAAAGTGCGCCAAGCATTATAACGGCACTTGCAAACGGCCTTTTATCGGCAATATCCGAGCTAACTCCGGTTATTTCCAATATTATCACAGAACTCATATCTGCACTTGTTGAACTGTTGCCTCAGATAGTTTCAGCAGGTGCAGATATCCTTTTGTCGCTTATTACGGGTATCGCCGAAGCAATACCGCAGCTCATTCCGCAGATAGTAACTGTTGTCACAGAAATAGTAAATACACTTATTGAGAACCTGCTGCTTATTCTTGATGCCGCCTTGCAGCTGGTAACAGGACTTGCACAAGGAATACTTGATGCCCTGCCCGTCCTAATAGAGGCCTTGCCGCAGATAATCACAGGAATTGTGGATTTCATTATTGGCGCTATTCCGCAGATAATCGATGCAGGAATAAAGCTGCTCACCTCGCTTGTTAAGGCGCTGCCGGATATTATCTCAGCTATTGTTGATGCAATACCGAAGATAATTGACGGAATAGTCAAGGCGGTCATTTCCGGTATTCCGCTTATCATAGACGCAGGAATAAAGCTGCTTGTAGCCCTTGTGCAGAATTTGCCGACTATCATAACATCAATTGTTGCTGCAATTCCTAAGATAATCACAAGTGTTATTCAGGCGGTTGTGGGTGCAATACCACAGCTTATTGATGCCGGTGTAAAGCTGTTTGTTGCCCTCGTTCAGAATTTGCCCACTATAATTACATCAATAGTAGCGGCAATACCGAAGATCATAACAAGTGTAGTTCAGGCAGTTATTGGAGCAATTCCGCAGCTTATCAATGCGGGCGTTCAGCTGTTTATCGCACTTGTACAGAACCTTCCTACAATTATAACTTCTATCGTAGCTGCAATCCCGCAGATAATTTCAAGCGTTGTGCAGGCTGTAATAGGTGCAATACCACAGCTTATCTCCGCTGGTGTTCAGCTGTTTGTTTCCCTTATAGCAAATCTTCCCACCATAATTGCTGAAATAGTAAAGGCAGTTCCGCAGATCATAACAGGTATTGTTAATGCATTTAGCGGGAGTATCAGCAGAATTGTAAGCGTGGGTTCAAATTTACTGAAAGGCTTGTGGCAAGGTATTTCCGATACAAGCGCATGGCTTTGGAATAAGATAAGCGGATTGTTTAATGGTATTGTTGACAAGATAAAGGATTTCTTCGGAATACATTCACCATCTACGCTGTTCGCAGGTCTTGGCGGTTTTATGGCAGAGGGCCTTGGTATAGGCTTCAGTGATGAAATGAAGGACATCTCAAGGCTAATGCAGAACTCCATTCCATCTGATTTTGACATTAACGCCAGAACGCATATTAAGGGTATCGCAAGTGACAGTATGCTTGATTCTCCCGTCTATGGCTTTCCCGCAGACGGTGGACAGACTATTGTCAATGTTCCTCTGTATCTGGACGGAAAGATGATAACCTCTGCCACAAGTGCAGTACAAAGTAGGAGAAACACATCATACCGACGAGCATTGGGGGTGAACTGATATGGCAAAGAAAATAGTTGTGCGTGACAGCAGTGATAACATCGTATCCGAAATATCAAGCGTCATATCATGCGATGTTTCCGACAGACTTTGCGGAGAAAAGACTCTCTCATTTGAAACTCTTATGTCAAACGGTCTTGAAACCATGCATGAAGACGAGAAATACACGGTAGAATTTGAGAACGATATATATGATGTTGTTTCCTTCGAAAAGAAAATGAGCAGCAGCCTTTATTACATAAAGCTTGACTGTGAACATGTTTCATATCGTCTGAATGATGCTGAACTGGAGATGTTTTCACGCACGGGCACTTGTGGTGAAATTCTCATAGATTTGCTGAAAGGCACGGGTTTCATCGTAAAAAAAGCACCCAGTCACACAATGACCTATTCCAAACAGCAGTCAGCAACGGTCAGAGCTGTCCTGCTTGATTTTGCTGCAATTAATGGCTGTGATGTGGTGTTTGAACGCTTTAATGTTTCCGTTATACCGCACAGAGGTGAAATCAAGGATACAAAAATCATTGACAGGAATGTTCTTGAAATCAGCAAAAGTATAAATATCAATGATAAGTCAGTGGCATACAGCCTTAAGGTCAGACCAAGATGCAGCATAGGTGTGGGTGATGAAGTCCACCTTGTTTTTGACAGGCTCGGAATTGACGATAAGGTTCGTGTGCTCGGAATACAGCGGCAGCCCTTTTCAAGCAACGATTACACCATTGAGGTCGGTTCTTATGCTCCATCAGTGGAGGCTGAATCGGCGCAGATAGTAACAAACATGGTTTCCCATGAAAAAAGCTACTATGGTGCAAGGATATCCGCAGATAACGGCATAGAGGTAAACAGGCTTGACGGCAATGCAAGAATGGTGCTTAATGCCGACAAAATGGCGTTTTATCAAGGAAACGATGAGGTTTTGTACTTTGACCCTGTGGCGAGAAAGTGGAAACTCAGTTCAGAGGTAGAGGTTCATGTATCTGACAGCTCCGGCACAGACTCCACCATTTCAGCACTTGCCGACAGCCTTACCTCAAGGATACAGGATGCCGATAATCACTATATCGAAATCAAGCAGACCATTGACGGCTTTACAGTAACTACCGAGGAGGGTCAGACCCTTATTGACGGCGGCGTGATTGTCACAGACAATATTCAGCTGCAGCGACTTATTGCCAAGAACAGTCCTGCAAGCTATGTTGAAATGATGCCAAACGGTCTGAACTTCGTGCTTGATAATGCAAACACAATCGGTATCGGCTATGCATCGTCTGAAATTCCGCTGCCGTATATGATTTTCGGCGAGGGTGCTTCGCCCAAATCCGATGAATCGGGAATGATAAAGTTCTATAACAACGGACTGTGGATAGGTGACAGTGCCGACCGTCATTCAAATAAGATTATGGGCGGTACGGGACTGTTCATTGATGTGCCAAACGACAAGATATATCTGTATATCAAGGGCGCTTCCTCACAGGTTTCATCAATAACCGACCTTGAAACACAGATAAACGCTCTGCGTGAGGAGATAAAGACATATATTCCTGTCGCCGTGTTCGGCTGATATTTTCTAAGGAGGCGGCTGTATGCCTATAGCAAAATGGGACTGGACAACCGCCAATCCCGCAGAATATATTCTTCCGGCATATCCATACGTTATTTTTGATGCAACGGAAGAACAGGTCAAAAGAGCATATGCGACCTTGGAAAGTAAGGGCTTTGTGCGTGAGTTCAGCACTTCTGTGTGGAATGACCTGTGCGCTAAGATACGAGATATTAACCTGGAGTGGCGCACGGGCAAATATTTCGATAAGACATGGCCAAGCGTGTGGATACCATCTTCAAATCTTGCCGACTATCCGAGCTACTCGGAGTATCTGAAATATAAAAACTTGGCGGGAGTTCTTCGTGCCGACGCTATGAATATGGCGGTTGATGCACTTTACACCTATGCAGAACGACCGTGGAAAAAACATCTCGGACGAACGGCTTTGAAAAAAGGTGATGAAGTTAAAGCTGAATACTTTTTCTGGCTTGTTGATGCTATAAACCATTGGTGCGAATTAAGTCCTGCCCCGTTTGCCTTTTCCGATACCTTTGTTTTTGAAACCGTAAAAGACGTTCTGCAATTATATGATGCTTTGCCGCTGTTTTTCATATCAATGGATATGGAATATGGCGGTAATGCAAAATTGCTGTTGTATGACCCTTTCCCTTTTAGTTTTACGACCGGTTTTTCCCACAAGACCAAAAAAGCTGTCATAGTAAAGCTGCCCTCTGCACCGCTTGGCAGTAAGATAAACTTTATGACCATTACCATGCTGTGTTCTGCTAATGCAGACAACTTTGCTCTTGGTATTTCGGGTGCACATAGGTATTTGTTGAATATGATCATGAATGTCAGATGCCGCAAGGCTTGTCTGTGTTCTGTTTTTGCGGAGTTTATATATACATCATCGGTTTCTGTAATAGCGGCAAAGGACATAAGCCCGCTATATATCCGATTGGCTGTAATTACGGATGCGGATATACATTTACGTCTTGACAGTGTCATATATTTTCGTTTTTCGGACAGTTCAAAGTATATCGGCAGCGGAAAGATAACAACTAAAAGACCGATACCTCTTACTGCTCTCACTAAATACACATTCGACTCCGCAGCCGCTATAGAATTTGAGGGCATTGAATTGCTGGATATGGCTGATGGACTGATACGATTATTTGACAGAATGGACGGCTCGGTATATAAGGCGGCAACTGTTGAGCATAATTCCGCAATATTCGTAAAGGACACCAATCATAATATTTCTGTTCCAAGCGGCGAAGTCTGCGAAGTATCACATGAAACACTTACTGTAATTGATGTACCAAGTGAGACTGTCATAGCACCGAGCGTGGTTGCAGAGCAAATCGACACCGAGATTTGCATTACAGAGGATATGCAGATCACAAGCTGTATCCCGACTATCATAGCATATAACGGGGTGCTTGAAAACCTCACCGGAACATCTGACCTCACCTTTGCTAATGAAATACCCGTCACTTTGCAAAAGAACAGCATTCGTGTTCATCACTATGATGCAGACATTTCTCTTGATGGCGCAAACGATATTCTGCATACTGGAGAAATCCTCACTTCCGATGAAATAAGCCTGCAGGAAACCAATATTGCAGAACTGACTGCAGCGGCAACCACCGAGGTAATCTACGAAGGCAGTCTTGCTAAGGACAGTATTGCCGAAACAGCCGGCAGTGTCAATGTGGGAACACAAAGCTCTGCTGAAATAACCTGTGGACTTAATGCTCTGCTTGAAGCGGATATTATTGCCGCCAAAACTGTATCAGCTGCCGAAACGGTGATAATGCGCATAGCGGCGCTGCTTGCCGACAGTACAATAAGCACAGCCGAAAGAGGAAATCTTGCCGCAATTATCCGCAGCGCCCTTGAAAGCGACCCTGTTATCCGCACAACGGAGTACGGCAGGCTGCTTGTCCGGCTTACAAAATATGCAGAAAGTGATACGGCTGTAAAGAGTGGCGTCAATGCAAAGCTTTCATACACAAATCCGGATTATATAAGCGGTTCAGCTGAAATCTCGCCGTTGGCGGATGTATTCCTTGATAAAAACTATGTAGGAGGTAACGGTTGTGTAACAGACAGCAAGGTAAGTGCAGATATTGATGCGGCTCTTTCTATCAGTGCAAACAGTGCACCTGTCGAATCTGCATATTTTATTCGAATTATGTACGATGCACTTGTTAATCGCATACCTGCAAAACAACTGGACGGTGATGCAATATCTTCAGCAAATTCCGAAGCGCACATTATCACCGCCCGTGTTGAACTTATCCTTGCAAGCATTTATGAAGATGTGCTTGCAGCCGAAACAGACGATACTTTTGCCGATGATGTCGAAAGGCATCTAATATATCAATAAGGAGGACTTTTTATGGGATTTACCTACAGTGGAAAAAACATGATACTTAATGCAATGACAGGCCGTATTCAGTCTGCCAGCCTTGCACCCACCTGCATGATAGGCGTGGGCACAATGGAGGGTGATGTTTTCAATGAACCGGATTCCACCACAGGATATGCAAGAACCTTGCTCGGCAGCTATCAGTCAGCCGACTCAAAGTGCATGGGAGAGCCTGTTCAGGGCAATATAAAAAACTCAAAAATCATATATCTGCCCGAAGCCATAGCGGATTGGGGTACAATAACTCACTTTGCGCTTTTTTCTTCCGCAACAGCGTCCGAGCCGTTTTTCACGGGTGAACTGAAATCGCCTATTGAGATAACAGCAGGATATGTGCCCATTTTTCGAATCGGTACATTGTCCATAACCATTGTGTAAGGAGGTGCAGATATGCCTAAATTCATAGAACTTTCTTCGGAAGAAATCATAAGCACAGCAGAGATTTTCGGTGCTGTTCCCGCTGATGATAAAGACAAGGAGGTGCAGGAAGATGTCAGTGACCAAAAGTTATGCGAACACAATGCTCAGTAATCTGTTTTCAAGCGGATATATCGGACTGTCCACAACACAGCCCCTTGATGATGGAACCGGTGTTACAGAGCCGACCACAGCCGCAGGATATGCCCGTGTATCAACTGGAAACGGCAGTTTTACGTCTGCAAACGGCAGTATCACAAACAAGGGATACATCTACTTCCCGGAAGCGACCGCATCTTGGGGGACGGTTATGTATCTCTGCGTTTTTGATGGATCTTCGGCAGGTTCAAGACTCAGATATTTCGGTGCACTAACTTCTCCAAAGGAGATAAGCTCCGGTTCTGTACCGTTATTTCGCCCCAACAGTATCAATGTTTCAATTGCGGAGGGATAAGCTATGATGACATATAAACTGGCAAATCGTGTCCTTGAAGGTATGTGCGGCAAGTCCAGTATGATTTCAAGCGCAATATACATTGGACTGTCCACAACAGCACCTGCCCGTGACGGGACAGGCTATACCGAGCCGAGTGCAGGTGCAGGATATAAGCGTGTTCTTCTCGGCATGAGTGGACAGAGCACATCTCAGAGAATGGCTGACGCATCATCGGGTGGTATCAAGAACAAAGATACGGTGTATTTCCCCGAAGCCACGGGCAGCTGGGGTGAATGTACCCACTATCTGCTTTTTGACAGCGACAAGGCAGACGGCAATCTTCTGGCTTACGGCAGTCTGACAGACCACATTACTCCCACCAATGGCACTGTACCACTTATCCGTGCAGAGGAACTGCAAATGACACTAAGCTAAGGAGGTATCCTTTATGGCGGCTGAAAATACTAAAAACCTTGGACTTAAGGTATATAAGGACATTTCGGGCGTGTATCAGCGAGAACTTCGGCAGTCCTACGCAGAAAACTTCGAGAAAATCGACTCTGCGGCAAAGGATATAGAGGACAAGCTGAAAGCCTATGTGAATGAACAGCTGGGGGTAATAGAAAATGGCTCTTATTGAAAAACTTACTGCTGTGGCTGACGCTATCCGTGCGAAAACCGGTACGGCAGAAAAGATACCACTCTCAAAAATGCCGGAGATGATATCGGCTATTTCCGGCGGCGGAGCAGAACAGTATATAAACTTTTACGGCAAAAGCGGAGAACTGCTGCATCAATATACGCTGTCGGATTTTGATAAAATGTCTGTACTTCCAATGCCGCCTACAAAGGTTGATGGCTGCACCTTTCAAGGGTGGAATTACAGCGTTGACACCATAAAAAGCATGAAAAGCCATGTCAATGTTGCAGCTATATATCGGCAGGACGATACCGAAAACACACCGCAGGAAACCTCCGAACCAAACTATGTTGATGGTACGAAGTTGTATCTTCATATTGACCACAGTATAAAGATAACCCTTTATTACCGTCAGTCGGCGGCAAGCGGAGTAACTGTAAACTGGGGTGACAGTACATCTTCTGAACCGTCAACCACAGTAAACGGACGAATAATTCTGGAGCATCAATATGAGCCGGGTGACTATATCGTTACTTTTAATATTGCTGATGGTTGTAAGCTGTCCCTCGGTGATAACAGCTCCTCATATTGCGTCATGGGGTATATCAAGTTCAACTCTACATGGATACCGCAATCCCACACCCTTGTGAAAGCGGAAATAGACCTGCGGAACACAATACCTCTCTACGGTGCATTTCGCTATTGTATCGGCCTGAAGGAGGTCATTTTCGGCAGCGGTGAAAACTATGCGCTTCAGAATTACATTTTTGATGGTTGCTATGCATTGGAAAATGTAACACTATCTGAAAGTGTTACCTCCATCGGTGAATATGCTTTCAGACAGTGCTATCGATTGAGAAATATTGACCTGCCTTGTTCGGTCAAGGAAATAAAGAGCAACGCCTTTTGTGAGTGCCGCAGGCTGCATGACATACGGATACCAAACTCCGTCACAACGATATATGGCAGCGCATTTATACGATGCACGGCTCTGCGTAGTGTTACTATGGAAAATGGCATAAAAAGCATTTACTCCGCTGCGTTTCAGGAGTGTTTTTATCTATCGGAGATAAATTTTCCTAACAGTATCACATGTATAGGCTCTTCTGCATTTTATAAATGCTATTCGTTAAAATCAGTTGTATTACCTGCAAATCTGCAGTCGATTACAAGCAGCAGCTTTTACTTATGTCTGGGACTGCGTTCTGTAGTAATTTCCGAGGGAGTAAAAACAATAGATGCCTCGGCATTTAGCGGCTGTGCAAGTCTTAGGTTTGTTGCATTTCCGAAATCCGTAACCAAAGTTGATACAAACGCATTTTCCGGCTGTGTTTCGTTAAGAAATTCAGTATTCGGAGAAAACCTTTCTTCTGTTGGTGAAAGTGCCTTTGCAGACTGCTATTCTTTTAAATATGTTATTCTTCCGCCATCTGTAACGCAGGTCGGATTGTATGCTTTCAAGAACTGTTCCAATCTGAAAAATCTTGTTCTGTCCGAATCGGCAAAGCTTAGCACAGGCTCGTTTGTAGGCTGCAATATTCAGTCCGAGTCAATGAGAAACATCTGCAATAATATGCTTAGCGGCTGCACAGAGATACGCAAAAGTGCCTTTGAAACCTGCGGGTATCTTGAAACAGCTGATATTCCGAACAGCATACAGGCAATCGGTGATAATGCCTTTAAGGATACATACTGCCTTGAAAGCATTACTCTTCCGGAAACGCTTGCTACCATTGGCGGCCTTGCTTTTCAGCATGACTACAGACTGTCTGATGTAGAAATACCGACAACTGTAACATCAATCGGTGCAAATGCCTTTGAACAATGCCACGGAATAGAAAGCTTTACGATTCCGTCAAGTGTACGCTCTGTGGGAGCAAATATGTTTAACTCCTCATACGGTCTGGAACAGGTGGAGATAGATTCATCGGGACTGACACTCAGCAGCGGTGCGTTCTGTAACTGCTATCGTCTGACAAAACTTAAGTTTGCGGCAGGATTTAAGGGGATATTTATTGGCAGTTCCGCTTTTGCAGGTTCAGGCTTTGAGGAAATAACCGACCTTCCGCAAAATACAGTTTTTAACGAGTCCTCCTGCTTTTCGGCTTGCTACGGATTGGAAAAGGCAGATATTCATGCCGTATCAAACAACGGCTCCGGCAGCTTTAACTATACCTTCAATAACTGCTATGCACTTAGTGATGTTGAGATGTCAAAAATAGCAACCTCCGTGGGTTACTCGATGTTCCAAAGCTGCTACGCTTTAGCTTGTGACATTCATATCAATGAAAATGTGGACCTTATAGATTCCAATGCTTTCAATGACTGCAGAAATCTGCGGAACGTTATATTTGACGGAGCAAAGCTGCTCAATATATACAGCAATGTATTCACAAACTGCTATTCTCTGAAAGAAATACGAATACCACATTCTGTGACCAATATGGCAAGCTGCTTCGCCAACTGTTATGCCCTGTCACGCATCTATATGTATCCGAAAACTGCTCCGACTGGAACTACCAATATCGGAACACTGGCAGATGGTTACATAATCTATGTGCCAAAGGGCTGCATTTCTTCCTATGAAACTCGGTGGACTGCTCATAAAGGACATTTTACCGAATTTGAGTATCTCACTGCTGACAAAAAGGATATGCAGTACACAGTCCCTCTACACACGAACACTGTTGCTGTCAAAAACTCTTTTGCCTATACGGACTTTCCGGACGGACAGACCTTCAGTATTCTTCCAACTTACAGTGGCAAGAACATATCATCATTTTCTGATGTATCGGTAGATGTAAGCACAGGTGTGGTTCAGTTTTCTATCGAACGCACATCCGATTTAGAGTATGACAAGTACGAGCCGATACAGTTCCGTGTATGGGCAGACGATACCGACATCGGCTGTGAGTTTTCGCTAAGTATTCGCTTTACATCAACCGAGCTTGTTTCCGAATATACGGTTCAGACTGCAGGTGGATATCCCTTTGAACTGGTCGATGACGATTATTACTGCAGCACCAACCAAGGCAAAGCTAACTCATTTTCTATCTGCCGTTTGGAGTTTATTTCCTATACCGGAAAGATATTTATTGACTGCAATGGTGAAGGTGAAAGTAACTACGACTTTGGTATTGTGTCAGATATAGACAAGACGCTTACGGCAACAAACGCTGCAGATACAGGCAGCAATGTTAAAAAGAGTTTCAAAGGACTCGGAAAATACAATCTGACTCTGGAATATGACGTAGAAGACGCCGAGCAGCATTTCATTTATCTGAAATACAGAAAGGACGGCTCTACGAATGTAGGAAAGGACTGTATGCAATTCCGTGTACGCTTTGAATGATAAATCGGCAAAAAAGCATCCGGAAAGGGTGCTTTTTATTATATCAAAATGGAGGTAACTATATATGAAAGAATTTTGGAACGTTATTCAGCTTATTATCAGCGCTATCGGCGGCTGGCTGGGGTGGTTTTTGGGAGGATGTGATGGTTTGCTTTACGCACTTATAGCCTTTGTGACTATCGACTACATAACCGGTGTTATGTGCGCTATCTCCGATAAGAAATTATCCAGTGAGATAGGTTTTAAGGGAATCTGCAAAAAAGTTCTTATTTTCGCACTTGTCGGCGGTGGACATATTCTTGATGTATATGTTATCGGAGCCGGCTCTGTTCTGAGAACCGCAGTTATATTCTTCTATCTTTCCAATGAGGGTGTATCCCTTATTGAGAATGCTGCATATCTTGGACTGCCTATTCCGAAGAAATTCAAAGAAGTGCTGGAGCAGCTCCACAACAGAAGTGAAAAGGAGGATAACAACGATGAAGATTAAAGGTGTAGACATCAGCCATTGGCAGAAAGGCATTGACTTTTCTGCCTTGAAACAAGCAGGTGTGCAGTTTGCAATTATCCGTGCAGGCTATTCAACTAAAAAGGACGATGCCATGGACAAGTTTATCGAAGATTGCAGTAAACACGGCATAGACTACGGTTTTTACTGGTACAGCTATGCCATGAGTGTTGAACAGGTCAAGGCTGAAGCAGAAATGTGCGTTGAAATTATCAAAGGCTTATCTCCGACATATCCTGTTTTTTATGATATGGAGGAGAAAAGTCAGATAAACGGGCTGGATACTGATACAAGAACTAAAATGGCTGTGACTTTCTGTGAAAAGGTAAGCGAGGCCGGTTTCAAGGCAGGGATATATGTCAATCCGTTCTTTATGGAGAATTGCTTTGACAAGAGCAAGCTCATCGGCAAGTATGACATTTGGCTGGCACACTGGACTAACAGTCCCGACCGCCCATCAAAATACTCTTACGGTCAGACAATGTGGCAGTGGGGTGTTGACAAGATAGGCGGCTATGAGGTTGACGGTGATATTTGCTTTACCGATTACACCAATGCAAAACCCACCCCCGAAAAGAAAACCGTTGACCAGCTTGCTGATGAGGTGCTTTCCGGCAAGTGGGGCAACGGTGACGAACGCAAGAAAAGGCTGACCGATGAAGGATATGACTATGCTGCCGTTCAGAAAAAAGTCAACAATAAACTCTACAAGAAATCAATTGACAAAATTGCCGCAGAGGTTATTGCAGGCTTATGGGGCAGCGGATATGAACGCAAGCGCAGATTGACTAAAGCCGGTTATGACTACAACAAGGTACAGAAAAAGGTTAATGAAATACTGAAGTGATTTGCAGCCCGTCGGGGATTTTTCCTCGGCGGGTCATTTTTTATGCCCATATTCCGCCAAAACGGTGTTCTTATCCGCAGATGGTAAGTAGAATACCACTCGGACAGGAGTTGATTGTTATGAATTCTGCTCAGAAAGAACAAATCATTTCAATGCGTAAGCAGAAGATGACATATGCGGTTATTTCAGAAAAGATAGGTGTTTCGATCGGCACAATAAAGTCATTCTGCCACAGAAACGGTATAACTGTTGATAAAGAAAGCATCTCTTCAACGGCAATCTGCAAAAACTGTGGAAATGCTATCACAAGCAATCAGAAGACAAAACCCAGACTGTTCTGCTGCGACCATTGCAAACAGGAATGGTGGAATAAGCATCGTTCAATCAGACAGAGTAATAAAATGTTTCCCTGCACCTGTGAAGTATGTGGAAATGTGTTTATGGATTATATTAGCGCTAACCGCAAATATTGTTCTCAGGCTTGTTATCAGAAAAGGAGTGAAACTCGTGGATGTGAAATACTTTAGCGGCCTTCTGCTTTACAAAACAGTTATGATTCAAGCAAAATCAATGCTTGCAAATGGACTCATCACATCTGATGAATTCAGCATAATAGAAACAAAAATGTGCGAAAAATTTGGTATCAATTCTGACAGCTTATTTCGTGAAACCGCTTGATATATACTTGTTTTAGAGTTAATATGTCACACACAAAGGAGTTGCCATAATGCAGAAAAATGTAAAAAGAGTCATATATCCACCCAAATTACCGCAAAGAAAACGAGTAGCCGCATACACTCGTGTATCAAGCGGTAAGGAAGCAATGCATAATTCACTATCCGCTCAGATCAGCTATTACAATGAACTTATTCAAAGAAAAGCTGCATGGGAGTTCAGCGGTGTTTATTCTGATGAGGCTTTCACAGGAACAAAAGAAAGCAGACCGGGATTTAAGCAACTGCTGTCCGACTGTAAAAATGGGCAAATCGATATGATAATCACAAAGTCCATTTCCCGCTTTGCAAGAAACACAATAACCCTTCTTGAAACGGTTCGAATGCTAAAAGAACTTGGTGTAGATGTCTATTTTGAGGAACAGAACATCCACACAATGAGTGCTGACGGAGAACTTATGCTTTCAATACTGGCATCATTTGCGCAGGAAGAAAGCCGTTCTGCAAGCGAAAATCAAAAATGGCGTGTTAAGAAGAATTTTGCAGCTGGAAAACCATGGACAAGTTATATGCTTGGTTACAGGCTAAAGGACGGACAATATCAGGTTGTAAGCAAAGAAGCGGAGCTTGTCAGACGTATTTACAGAGAATACCTTGCGGGTTCCGGTTGCGGTCTTATTGCCAACACTCTGAACGAAGAGAATATTACTACAGTAACCGGTGGTGTCTGGCATCCACGTTCAGTTGCAAATATACTCCGCAATTACACTTATACAGGAAACCTGCTACTACAGAAAACCATCAAAGAAAACTATCTGACAAAGAAGAAAGTGCTAAATCTTGGACAAGAACCTCGATACCTTGTTGAAGATGCTCACGAAGCAATTATTGATGCTGACACCTTTAACGCTGTTCAAGAGGAAATTGAGCGGAGAGCAAAAGTTCATAAGTCTGCTACTGCAAAAAAGACGCCATACACGTACACAGGGCTTATCGAGTGTGCAAAATGCGGAAAAAACTATCGAAGAAAAACCACCGCCACGCAAATCGTATGGATATGCTCTACCTTCAATACAAAAGGCAAAAAGTATTGTGCATCAAAGCAAATTCCCGAAGTGATTCTTGATGCCGTAGTAGCTCAGGTTACCGATGATCCATCAAAAATCGATAAAATCATTGCAGATGATAACAACACTCTGCATTTTCACCTTACAGACGGGACTGTAACCACAAAGGTATGGGCAGACCGTTTGAGATCAGAATCATGGACTGCGGAGAAACGAGAAGAAGCAAGTAAAAGTGCGCTTGAAAGGAGAAAATCCAATGGCAAAGGCAATAACAGTAATTCCGGCAACAAAGGATAAGTTCACTGCTTTACCAACAGCATCAATAAAGAAAAGGAGAGTAGCAGCCTACGCTCGTGTTTCAACCGACAGTGACGAGCAGTACACCAGCTATGAAGCGCAGATTGACTACTACACTCAATACATACAGAAACGTGACGATTGGGAGTTTGTTAAGGTTTATACCGATGAGGGTATTTCCGGAACAAATACCAAGCATCGTGAAGGGTTTAATGAAATGGTGGCTGATGCTCTTGCAGGTAAAATTGACCTAATTGTAACAAAGTCTGTCAGTCGATTTGCCCGCAATACAGTTGACAGCTTGGTGACTGTTCGAAAGCTTAAGGAGCATCATGTGGAGATTTTTTTTGAAAAGGAGAACATTTACACTTTTGACAGCAAGGGGGAATTGCTGATTACTATTATGTCAAGTTTGGCACAAGAGGAAAGCCGTTCGATTTCTGAAAATGTCAAGTGGGGGCAACGAAAGCGGTTTGCTGATGGCAAGGTCACGATGCCCTACAAGCATTTCCTGGGCTATGAGCGTGGAGATGGCGGTGTGCCTGTTATCAATGAAAAAGAGGCAGAAGTTGTGCGACTAATTTACAAATTGTTTCTCCAAGGAAAGACCGCAACGGGTATCTGCAAGCAACTTGAATTAATGAATATACTCACGCCCGCCGGTAAAACAAAGTGGAATCAAAGCACGGTTATGAGTATTCTCCAGAATGAAAAGTACAAGGGGGACGCTTTGCTGCAGAAGAATTTTACGATAGACTTCCTTACAAAAAGGCAGAAGATAAACGAAGGAGAAGTTCCTCAATACTACGTTAAGGACAGTCATCCGGCGATAATTTCTGAAATGGATTTTGATATGGTGCAGGCAGAAATTGCCCGGCGTCAGACGCTTGGACGCTCATATAGCGGTTCGAGTGTATTTGCCAGCAAGCTAATCTGCGGGGATTGCGGTGGATTTTACGGGAAAAAGGTGTGGCACTCCAACGATACATACCGCAGAATAATATGGCGGTGCAACGCCAAATTCAACGGTAACTCAAAGTGTGGAACGCCGACGCTTTCAACTGAATCTGTTCAAGAAAAGTTCCTTATTGCCTTGAATCAGCTCATCGACTCACGGCAGGAAATTATTCAAGCCTGTGAAGAAATGCGTTTCCTTATTTGCGACTGCACTGAGCTCGACGCAGAAATTGATGCCTTGAACGAAGAAATACAGATTGTTTCTGAACTTGTCAGCCAGTGCATTAAAGAAAATGCTTCAACGCAGCAGTCCCAAGAAGAATACAACAAAAAGTACGACCGACTGGTCAACCGTTACGAAAAGGCATCATCTCGTTTGAAAAAAGTAACCGCCGACAGGAATGTTCGTGCTCAGCGTGACAGAGAGATTCGCATTTTCATTGAATCCTTAAAACAGCAGCCCCTCATCGTTGAAGCGTGGGACGAAACGCTCTGGCTTTCATTACTGGACACAGCCACCGTATATGCTGATGGGAGCATTACATTCCTCTTCGAAAACGGAACTGAAATAAATGTGCCGCCGGATTCACTTGAACAATGAATCCGACGGCTTTTTTACTGTAAAAAACATCAAAATTCTGTAATAAGCGTAACAGTAATGGGTAAGTCATATTTGAAACTGACAATTTAGCTGTGGCAATTTATCTTTTTTTCAAACGATAAATTCGAGGTTTTTCATATAAAATGATACAAACCAAAATATAATCAGATTTCTCGAAAATGTAATCACTTGCGTTTAAAAACCGCATTGCTAAGCCAAATTATTACTATGGCAAATTTTTACAACGGCCCTATGGTCATTCTTCATCAAAGGTCATAATTGAATATGACAAGGAATACCCCCATCAGTTGATGGGGGTATCAGTCCGTCGAAAAACGTGCCACTGGCACCTTTTTCGAGAATAATGTAGCAATA
>JBJERI010000285.1:0-5080 GCA_051882195.1 Ruminiclostridium sp.
AGAAAGAAAGGCGAAAAGGACGGCGCAAGAGCCAAGATATTCACCAAAATAAGCAGAGAAATCATTGTTGCCGTAAGAGAACACGGCGGCGACCCCAACAACAACTCTAAGCTTGCAACTCTTATTCAGAAGGCTAAGTCCAACAACATTCCAAACGACAATATTGACCGTCTTATCAAAAAGGCGGCAGGCGGCGATGAAAAGACCGATTACGAAAACTGTGTATACGAGGGCTACGGTCCAAACGGCGTAGCGGTTATCGTTGACTGCCTTACAGATAACAGAAACAGAACAGCAGGCGAAATCCGCCATTATTTCGATAAATTCGGCGGCAATATGGGCACAACAGGCTGTGTGTCCTTTATGTTCAACTTAAAGGGAATTATCGTGCTTGACAACGAGGACGGCGACATTGACGAGGACAAGGCAATGGAGGACATTCTTGAAGCAGGCGGCGACGATTTCAGCTTTGAGGAGGGCTGCGTTGAGATTACCACCGAGCCAAACGCAGTAGGGGACGTTGCGGCAGAACTTACAAAAATGGGCTACAAGGTTGTTTCAGCCGAGGCTGAACAGGTTCCTACCACATATACACAGCTTACCGACGAGGACCAGATCAAGAAAATGGAACTTATGCTGGAAGCCTTTGAGGATAACGACGACGTTCAGAACGTATGGCATAACTGGGATTCCGACGGGGAATAATGCCGTTGCCCCATAGCGGAATGTTCGGATAAACGCTCCTTACTGCCGAAAATGCGGCGGTAAGGAGATTTTCGTATTAATGAAAAAACTATTGCTTTTTTTGCGGAAATATAGCATAATATAGGTATACACAAATTTGAAAAGGACAAGAAAAAATGAACTTCAAGCAGATTGACATCTACACCAAATCAGAGGCGGTAAACGTTCTTGTAATGCAGCTTTCAGAGCTTGGCATAACAGGCTTTATTATTCACGACAGCGCCGACTTTGAGGAATTTCTGGAAAATAAGGAATCCAACTGGGATTATGTTGACGATGATTTAATGGGGCTTAAAACCGTTGAAACACACATCACCTTTTATTTGCAGGACAACGAACAGGGAGTTGAAATGCTGACCTCCGTAAGAGGCGCATTGGCTGAAATAAAGGCTAAGGACAAGGACGACCTTTACGGGGATTTGCGGATTGAAATAGACTCCGTCCGTGAGGAGGACTGGGCTAACAACTGGAAACAGTATTACAAGCCCTTTAACGTAGGCGAAAAGCTTATTGTAAAGCCCTCGTGGGAAGAGGTTGCGGATACTCACGGCAGAACTATACTTGAAATTGACCCCGCTTCTACCTTTGGTACAGGACAGCACCACACAACAAAGCTGTGTATGGAAACATTGGAAAAGGTGATTGCAAAGGGCGACAGGCTGCTTGATTTAGGCTGCGGCAGCGGTATTCTTTCAATTGCGGGACTTCTTCTCGGAGCGGAAAGCGCAGTTATGGTGGACGTATTTGAAAACGCCGCTGTTACCGCAGGAGAAAACGTTGAAAAGAACGGCTTTGACAAGTCGCATTACAAATCCTACTGCGGAAACGTAATCGACGATGAGGAGCTGCGCCGCACAATAGGCACAGGCTATGACATTATTACCGCAAACATTGTGGCAGACGTAATAATTGCAATGAGCCCGCTGTTTTCCCCTTTCCTTAAGAAACAGGGCACGCTTATCGTTTCGGGAATTATTACCGAAAGGCTTGACGAGGTGCTTGGCGCATTAAAGGAAAACAGTATAAATGTAATCAGCGTAACCGAGCAGGAAGGCTGGAACTGTATTCTCTGCAAAACAAACTAACCGTAACTATGGATTCTGCATATAATCCTTTGGGGGTGTTTTTGTGCAGAATCTGTATTTTTTCATTGTAATATTCTGCGGAATATTCGGCTTTGCAAAGCTTATCAGCCTTGCTTACTGCTTCATTATCGACAAACTTTCAAAACGAGGAATTTATGCAGGAAAATCTCTTAAAAACAGAAGGAACGGTTGACGAGGTAATTTACCGCAACGAGCAGAACGGGTATGTTATTCTCAACCTTGAAACCGATTCGGGAATAATTACCGTTGTGGGAACGTTGGGCAATATTGTGGAGGGCGAGCGCCTTGAGTTGAGCGGAAACTATGTCAATAACGCAAAGTACGGCCGTCAGTTCAAGGCGGAGGTCTGCCAGCGTATGCTGCCCACAACTCCCGAGGAAATCCGCCGCTATCTTGGGTCGGGAATCATAAAGGGGCTTGGTCCTGCAATGGCGAAGAAAATTGTGGCGGCGTTTGGAGAGGAATCCTTGGACGTTATTGAAAACGACCCTCTCCGCCTTTCACAGATAAAGGGACTGACTTCGGACAAAGCCCTTTATATCAGCTCCGAATACCGCAAGCTGTGCGGCGTTAAGACGGTGGTGGAGTTTTTGCAGAAATACGGCATAAGCCCTATGACGAGCATGGCAGTGTGGAGAAACTACGAAACTTCCTCAATTTCGGTAATAAAGGATAACCCTTATATTCTTTGCGGAAACGGCATTGACGTAAGCTTTCAGACTGCGGACGAAATCGCAATGGAGCTTGGAATAGACGCAGACGATATGAACAGGGTTAAGGCGGGAATAACCTATGTACTTCGTGAAAACAGCTTCAGCGGTCATACCTGCCTGCCTCGTGTAAAGCTTGCGGAAATAGTGTGCAACGAGCTTGGCGTAAGCGGACAGGTGTTTGACTGCTCCCTTGAAGCAGGCATAAAAGAGGGGGCTTTCGTTTCCCTAACAATAGGTCAGCGTGAGTATGTGTACATAACCGAGTTTTTTGACGCAGAGGACTATATAACAACAAAGCTTTCCCAGATGCTAAAGCTGTCTGCGCCCCTCAACAAGGACTTTTCCGACGATATTGCAGGAATTGAGTTTACCGAAAACATTCACTACGAAACCTTGCAGAAAGCGGCAATAAACGGCTGTCTTGGGAATAATCTGTTTATACTTACAGGAGGCCCCGGTACGGGAAAAACCACCACCTTGAACGCCGTAATCCAGCTTTGCAAGGCGAAGAAGAAAAAGCTTGCCCTTGCCGCTCCAACGGGACGTGCCGCAAAGCGTATGTCCGATTTGACGGGTGAGCCTGCAAGGACAATTCACCGTCTGCTTGAGGTGGATTTTTCAAAGGAGGACAAGCTGGCTTTCAAGCACAACGAAAACAATCAGCTTAAAGCGGACGTTATTGTGGTTGATGAAATGTCAATGGTGGACGTGCTGCTTTTTGAGGCCCTGCTCCGTGCGGTAAGGCTTGACGCCAAGCTTATTATGGTAGGGGACTCAAATCAGCTTCCCTCGGTGGGAGCGGGAAATATTCTCCGTGACCTTATTGCAGGGGGACATATCCCTATGGTTGAATTAAAGGAGATTTTCAGACAGGCGGCGGAAAGCCTTATTGTCACCAACGCTCACGAAATTGTAGGGGGCAATATGCCTGAGCTTGACAACAGGAAAAAGGACTTTTTCTTTATGAGCTGCCCAGACGAAAATCAGATTCCAAAGCTGATAATCGACCTTGCCAAAACAAGACTGCCCAAAACCTACGGCTTTTCGCCCATTGACGATATACAGATACTCACTCCCACAAGAATAGGCGTTGCAGGTACAAAGGAACTTAACAGAGAGCTTCAGCTTGCCTTAAATCCCCCCTCAAGGAGCAAAAAGGAGCTGCGGTTTTTCGACGTGGTTTACCGTATGGGCGACAAGGTAATGCAGATTAAGAACGATTATGACGTTGTGTGGACAAAGGCTGGAGAAAAGAGCTCGGGAGTTTTCAACGGCGATATAGGCATTGTCACTGACGTTGACCCGTATAACGGCGTTATCACCATAAACTTTGACGGACGTATTGCAGTTTACACTACGGAAATGCTGTCCAAAATCGAGCACGCTTATGCCGTTACCATTCACAAAAGCCAGGGCAGCGAGTACAGTGCCGTTATAATGCCCCTTACAAGCGTTTCAAAAAATCTGCTGTACCGCAATCTGCTTTACACGGGGGTTACAAGAGCCAAGAAAATACTTATTCTTGTGGGCAGAAAGCAGCTTGTTTACGAAATGGTGCAGAATAACCGCAAAATGCTGAGATATTCCTGCATAAGACCTCTTCTTGAATCAAAGCTGAAAAAAGAGGGACTGAGCAGTGAATAGCCATAAGCTGAAACGAATGTTCATTAGCCTGCTTTATCCAAATATCTGCCCGTTCTGCAAAAAGCAGATTGAGTGGGACAGGTATTACTGCGAAAGCTGCTACACAAAGCTTGATTTTATCGACATTGACAAAATACCAAGTGAAACAGGCGGGATTATTGCGGTGTGCGCTTTTGACGAGGCGGCAAGGTCGGTTGTTTATCCGCTGAAATGGGATAATTACGGCTATTCCGCATGGGCGGCGGCAAGGCTTATCTGCGACAGACTGGAGGCTTTGGGCGAAGGCTTTGACGTTATCACGGCTGTGCCTATGCATAAAAAGGATTTTAATGAGCGAGGATATAACCAGTCGGCGCTTATTGCTAAGGAAATTTCAGCCATAACAGGTATTCCTATGTCAAAGGGAATTGTGAAAATCAGGCATACAAAATCACAGAAAACCCTTGGCGAAGCGGAACGCAGAACTAATCTCCAAGGTGCGTTTAAAGTCAGAAAGCCTGCTGATTATGCGGGAAAGCGGGTTTTGCTCATAGACGACGTCTGCACAACGGGAAGCACCCTTTCCGAAGTAAGCCGCACTATTCTGTCCGCAGGGGCAAAATCTGTGACCTGCGCAGTATTCGCAAAGACTGTCAAAAACGGTTGAAATTTTGCTTCATTTATGCTATACTTAAATGGTATGATTTTATCAATACATTTTGCAAAATCTCCGAAAGGATTGATGAATTGAAACAGGAAACAAAGCTTGTAACCGCCGAGGAGCTTAAGGAGCAGCGGTTTTTCATACAGAAAGTCAGGGCGGTAACTCACGTTTACGACCATATACCACTTGCCCACGTTCACAGCTACGGCTGTCAGCAGAATGTGTCAGAC
>JBJERI010000286.1:0-5069 GCA_051882195.1 Ruminiclostridium sp.
GCGGGTCAAAAACTGCTTTATTAGCAACACGCTAAAGCTCAAACCCGTTGTTGTTTTATTAAGCCATACCCGCTTTCCAAAGCTGTATCCTGTTAGGCAGATTGCGTTCCGTTCCGCCCCAGTCGGGCAGGTCGCTCCAGGTAATTACGGTTTCGTCGTCAAACTGCTTTTTGAGGAATTCCTCGGACATACGGTCGGTGTTAATGCTTGCGTTTCCGTCAATGTCAACGATTGCAGCGCCGCTGCCTGTTGTCTGGAATACAAAGCCGTCATTCCACGGCATATAGAACAGCCACTTAGCGCCGTCCTTCCACATTTCCTCGGCGTCGGGAATATAGCCGCATTCGGTAAGAGCAATCATTTTGCCCGGAGCGGTGATTTTTTCAAGCTTTTCATAGTAGCTTATCTGCGAGCTGTGATCCTCGCTGTTTGGGTAAATATCCGTGCCCGAAATATCGTAGGTGTTTGCATTTACGTTTACACGGTCGCTTTGTCCGTTCCATACCCAGATAAGATTTGTAAGCTTGTGATAGTTTTCAAGGCGGTCGTAAATCATATACCAAAGCTTCTGATAGAGCTGACTTTCGTAGGAATCCTTAGTAAGTCCCCACCAGAACCAAGAGCCGCTTGCTTCGTGAAGAGGACGCCATATTACAGGAACGTCAGCCGCTTCAAGGCGCTGAAGCTTGGTTGCAATAAGGTCGATGTCGTGAATTACAACTTCGTATTCCTTTGTGCCGGGAGTAACGGCGTTTTCAAAGCTGAAATTAACTATATCCTCCGAATAAAAGGCGTAGCCCTTGGACAAATCGTCAATATCTCTCGGAACGTTCCAATGCCAGCAGAAAGCTACAAGACCGTTGCTCTTTGTATGCCACTCAATAGCGGAATCAATATACCCGTCGTTTAAGTAAGCGCCTGTGCAGAAAATCATATCATAGCCTCTTATTGCAGGCAAATCGCCGCCTACGGAGTAATAGACCTGATCCTCGTATTCCTTTTTGTCATTCTGCTGCTGGGCTAAAATGACCTTGCTGCCCCACTGCTCTCTGAGCCAGTTGAAAACCTTTGTTGTCTTTTCGTTTGTATTGTCGGAAACTGTGTCCTCGGGGTTGATTTCTTTTGCTTCAAGGCTTGCAACAAGAGCGTCAATGTCCGTCTGATATGCAAGAGCCGCTTCCATATCAATATCCCCGTCTTCCGTTAATTTTACGGGGTTTGATAAGGCTGATGTCTGCGTATCGCCCTGTGAGGTGGTTGTATCGCCCTGTTCTGTATTCTGCCCGCAGCCTGCAATTGAGATTATCATTGCCGCAGTGAGAAGAAGTGATAATATCTTTTTCATTATTAGTCCTTTCTTAAGCTTCTTACTTTAATTTAGGTAAACAATAACCTAACAACATTATATATTAAGACAGCCTTTTTTTCAATTAGCGAAATGCTGAAATTTACCGCTGTTTTTCATTGTTTTGCACATATTTCGTGTTTTCATTGTTTTGCATATATAATCCGTGATATTGTATTTACATAATAAATCATCCAACAATGAAAGGACAAAACAATGAAAAAAGGAATTGACATTTCGTATTGTCAGAGAAATATCGACTTTGACAAGGCAAAGCAGTCGGGAATTGACTTTGTGATAATTCGCACAGGGTATCTTGGCAAAACCGACGACAGATTTCACGAGCACATAAAGGGTGCGCTGGCGGCAGGACTTGACGTGGGAGCATACTGCTATCAGATGGCGAAAACGGCAGATGAAGCCGTAAAGGAGGCGGAGGAAACTGTTGCGATAATAGGCAGCTATCCCATAACATATCCTGTTTTTTATGATATGGAGGACCCTCGGCTGTCGGGGCTTACAAAGGAGCAGCACACCGAAACGGCAATCGCTTTTCTTGAAACAATCAGAAAAAATAATTTTTATCCTGCAATTTACACAACCCCCTCATGGCTTAATAATTTTCTTTGCAGGGACAAGCTGAAAAAGTACGATTTATGGCTTGCGGCGTGGACTTACGACCCCTCTGAGCCTACAAAATACAATATGGGTCAGACCATGTGGCAATGGGGGATTGACGATGTAAAAGGGGTAAAAAGCAAGGTTGACGGAGATATATGCTATGTTGATTATCCCAAAATAATCAGGGAAAAGGGGCTGTTGGGCAGAGAAAGGCTTAAACTGACTAATCCTGCTTTTGTTTATGTTCAGCCTACGGAAAAATCACCTTGCCTTGCAAAATGCAGAGCAGGAGAGGAATTTGTTATTTTGCGGGGAAAAGACATTATAAATGAGGGCTTTGTTTGGAAAAAGGCGGTAAAGGGAAATTCATACGGCTGGATAAAGGCGGATTTTTTGGATAAAACAATACTTTGACATTAAGCCTCAAATGTGATAGAATTATCACAAAGGAATGATGTTATGGCAGGCTATAAAAATATTACAGAGGGAATTTTTAAAGAGCGTCCCAATCGCTTTATCGCACACGTTGAAATAGGCGGCAAAACCGAAATATGCCACGTTAAAAACACGGGAAGATGCAGAGAGCTGCTGACAAAGGGCGCAAGGGTTTTCCTTGAAAAATCGGACAATCCTCAAAGAAAAACCCGGTATGACCTTGTGGCGGTTTATAAAGGGGACAGGCTGATAAATATGGACAGCCAAATTCCAAACAAGGTTGCAGTGGAGTATCTTAAGGGTTATTTCAGGGATATTGTGCTTATAAAGCCCGAAAAGACCTATAAAAATTCACGTTTTGACGTTTACATCGAAACCAAAACGGACAAGATTTTCGTGGAGGTAAAGGGAGTTACTCTTGAACAGGATAATGTTGTGAAATTTCCCGACGCTCCAACGGAACGGGGTGCAAAGCACCTTAACGAGCTTACAGAGGCAGTCCGCGACGGCTATAAAGCGTATATACTGTTCGTAATTCAAATGGAGGACGTTGATTATTTTACGCCAAACGAAGCAACGGATTTGAAATTTGCGGAGGCTCTCCGAAATGCCGCAAAATGCGGAGTAAATGTTCTTGCAGTTGACTGTAAGGTAACTCCCGACAGCATAACCGCAGGAAAGCCCGTAAGGGTTGTATTGTGAATAATCATAACAAAAACGCTGCTTATTTGAAACAAGCAGCGTTTTCGTTATCCCAATTGTTATATTTTTGATTTGTCTATATAATACCACAAAGCTTCGGAAAAATCAAGAAAAACCTTTCGACAAAATTTGACGGGAAAATTCAAATTAAGCAAATTCACCAAAAACATCTATAAATATTCGTATAGAAAGGTTGAAAAAAAGCTGAAAATATGATATAATTAGTAAAAATGCAAATGCTGTTAAGGCTGAAAATATGTGAGGTATTATGAAATTTACCGAGTTGATTGAAGACGATAAATTCAATTTAGAGGAAATGCTGGCGGACGCAAGACCCTTTGCGGAGCTTATGATGATGTACAGATGCGCTCTGCGCGAGGTGACAACAAAATTCGAGGTGCTTAACGAGGAGTTTTCACTTATGAACAACAGAAACCCCGTTGAGTCCATCAAGACAAGAATTAAAGCTCCCGAAAGCATTTACGAGAAAATGAAGCGCAAGGGCTATGTATTTACGGTTGAAAGTATCCGTGAAAACATTTTCGACGTTGCGGGCGTGAGGATTATATGTTCATTCCCCAGCGACATTTTCAAGCTTGCGGAAATGCTTACAAGGCAGGACGACATCAGGGTAATTGCCGTCAAGGACTACATAACCAACCCCAAGCCAAACGGCTACCGCTCATATCATCTTATAGTGGAAATACCTATTTTCCTTGCAAACCGCACTGAGCTTATGAAGGTTGAGGTTCAGTTCAGAACTATTGCAATGGACTTCTGGGCAAGCCTTGAACATAAGCTGAAATACAAAAAGGACATCGAGGACGCCGACAGAATTGCGGCTGATTTAAAGGATTGCGCAGAAAGAATTTCCGCTCTTGATTTGAAAATGCAGTCCATAAGAGAGGAAATTGACGGAGAAAAACAATGAAATTCAAAACCGATAAATTCATAGTTGAATCAAACAGGGACGGACTTTCCCTCCACGGCTTTTACATTGCGCCGCAGAATCCGAAAGCAGTTCTTCAGCTTGTCCACGGTATGGCAGAAAACAAGGAACGTTATACCGACTTTATGGAGTATATGGCGGAAAAGGGCTATGCCTGCTTTATTCACGACCACAGAGGACACGGCGAGTCCGTAAAGGGCGCTGAAAAGTTAGGCTATTTCGGCAAGGACGGTCACATTTCCATAGTGGAGGACGTTCACCAGATAAGCCGCCTTGCAAAGGAGAAATTCCCCAAAATCCCATTTTTCCTGCTGGGTCACAGTATGGGCTCTCTCGTCGCGAGAAACTATATCAAAAAGTACGACAGCGAAATTGACGGACTAATACTCTGTGGCTCTCCCTCTGATAATCCTGCGGCAAAAAGCGGTATGCTTTTCTGCAAGCTGCTATGTAAAATACACGGCGAGGATTATCGCAGCAGCTTTGTGAACAGCCTTATGTTCGGCGGCTATGATAAGAAATTCCCTGATGAAACCGAGCCAAATCGCTGGGTTGTAAGCGATAAGGAGGAGCTGAAAAGGTACAATCAGTCCTCTCTCTGCGGATTTGTTTTCACCCTAAATGGCTTTATTTCCCTTTTTAATCTGATGCTCGGAACTTATTCTTCGGAGGGTTGGACGATGAAAAATCCCGATTTGCCTATTCAGTTTGTTTCGGGAAAAGATGACCCCTGTCATCTTGGTGAGAAGAAGTTTGAGCAGGCAGTTCAGCATTTAAGAAATGTTGGCTATGAAAACGTTGAGGGTCGGCTATTCGACAATATGAGGCACGAGGTGCTTAATGAAACAGACAAGCAGCTTGTTTATGAGTTTATTGACAATAAGCTTATGGAATTTATGACAGATAAAACCCATAAGTGAGATTCTTATGATTTAATTCCTAATAATGAACCGCCGCACAGATGAACTGCCCCCAAAAAGTTAGACAAAGTTTTTTATGAATAATTGTACAAAGCGA
>JBJERI010000287.1:0-5049 GCA_051882195.1 Ruminiclostridium sp.
AAAGAGAGTCCGTTGAGATCCATTATTTCAATATTACCGCCTTTTCCCGTTACAGAAAGCCCGTCAACTATACAAAAGCAGTCGCTTACAGGATCAAAGCGCAGCAAAGCCGGCGGCTTTTCAAATACAACTTTTCCGTAGTACTCGCCGCTTTCCTTGTTGTAATCTCCTGTCAAAACAGAGGATTCTTCATTAAAGCCATTACCGAAATCGGGATAAATTTTTGCTATGCAAGGATTTATTTCAGACGCTTTTTTCTCTTTCAGAGTACGAGAAAGAGCATTTATTTTGATCTGCTTATCGATACGTTCTTTTTCGGCAATTCTCATCATTTTCTTGAGAGCTTCCGAAGAGTAGAAATATTCAATTGCTTCAGGATATTTTTTGGGGGAAGCAATCATTCCCAGACCAAAAAGAACATCGTGGGACATAAACCGAAGATCAAGCTCGGGATAATCTTTAATAAAATCCTCAACTGCGGTCAGAACGCCGTTTTTTTCTCCTCCGTATCTTTTTGCATTGAAGTGCTGTTCATTTATTCCGTTATCAGAAGTTAGGCACGAATTGGGGTTAAGTCCCTTTTTCTCGTATTCATTGCGATATACCGCAGGAATATTTTCGGGAGAATAATAGAGATCTCTCCTGTCATAAGGCCAATCAATATCGTGAAAAAACACCAACGGAAATTTGTCGCAACCGTAAGTGTCATAAATCATTTTCAGCTCGTTGTAAACAGTGTACCAATTGTGATCGCCGTCAATCAGAAAGCAGTCGGCGTCCTTGATGTTCCTAATAACGTTAAGGCTGAGATCCCTGAGCATAACAAAGCTTTCGGGATTTTCTTCCGCCCATATTTCACTGTCAAATCTTGGAGATGGGTCAACAGAATAAACTTTCCCCTTTACATCGTTAGCATACCTGATAAGCTTAACAGTATTTAGACCTTTATCAGAACCTATTTCAACTATGGTTCTGATATTTTCAAGTCTGAAGATCGGCTCTAACACCGCTTCAAAAAACCTCTGCATTATCAACTGTTCCTTTCAATTATTTCAGTATTTGATCTTTCCGTCAGCAACTTTTTTCAGATGCTTTCCGTATGTAGATTTTCCGTAGCGTTCTGCCGATTCAAGAAGCTTTTCCTTTGTTATCCAGCAGTTTTTGTAAGCGATTTCCTCAATTGCAGAAATTTTAATACCCTGACGCTTTTCAATCATCTGAACAAACTGTCCCGCCTCAATAAGACTGTCCATTGTTCCCGTATCAAGCCAAGCAAAGCCACGGCCCAGCAGCTGAACATCAAGGCTTCCCTTTTCAAGAAAAATCCTGTTAAGGTCGGTTATTTCAAGCTCGCCTCTTGCAGAGGGCTTAAGCGATTTTGCATATTCAACAACGCTGTTGTCGTAAAAATAAAGTCCCGTTATTGCATAGTTGGATTTTGGTTTTTCGGGCTTTTCCTCAACGGAAATTACCCTGCCGTTTTCATCGAACTCAACAACTCCGAAACGCTCGGGATCCTCAACATAATAGCCGAAAACGCTGGCTCTTTTGTTTTCCTCCGCATTTTTTACCGCCTGGCGGAGAATTTTTGAAAAACCGTTGCCGTAGAAAATATTATCTCCCAGAACCATTGCGCAGCAGTCGCCGCCGATGAATTCCTCGCCGAGAATAAACGCCTGAGCAAGTCCGTCGGGAGAGGGCTGCTCCTTGTAGCTTAAGTTAAGGCCGTAATTTGAGCCGTCGCCTAAAAGCTTCTTGAAATTGGGCAGATCCGCCGGAGTTGAAATAATCAGAATATCCCTTATCCCCGCAAGCATAAGCGTGGAAATGGGATAATATATCATAGGCTTGTCATAGATAGGAAGAAGCTGCTTTGAAGTTATCATTGTAAGCGGATAAAGTCTTGTGCCGGAGCCGCCTGCCAGTACTATTCCTTTCATTTTTCCTCCTTCAGCAAAGAATAATCTGTCCGATTTTTGTGATTAAGCTTTGCTTTAAAAAATTATATTTCAGTATTGTATAGATTCGTTCCGCTTTGTTTTTTTGCGGAATTGACGAGAATTTTTCAAGCAGAAGTCGGGATTTATCGGGAAGCAAATCGCCGTAAATTTCCCCGAAAGCAGCCGCCTGCTCATAAGTGAGGCTTACTCTTTTTTTTGAGCCCGATTTATCACGGGCAGCCGAAACAGCACGTCCTGCACTGTGCCCGTCAACTGCTCCCAACTGGTTATCGCCGTGCTGGCGGTACAAAATCAAGGGCTTGTCCACAAAGCCGATCTTGCCCATTGAAGAGGCTATCAGCCCGAACCACCAGTCATGCATAAGCGCCTTATGGTGATATTTTACAAGGTCGAGAAGCCGCCTGTTTATCATCATTGTGCAGCCTGTGACATTGTTCTGTGCAAGCAGCCTGTTGAAAGTTAACGCCCTTTTGTCAAGCCCCTGATAAGAAAACATTGACCGGCTTATTACATTAAGCTTGTCGTCCGCAACTGTTAAATCCGTATGGACAAGCAAAGGTGCGTCGGGGTTTTCCCTTTCCAGCAGCCGCATTTTTTCATAGGTTTCCTTGATTTTATCTTCAAGCCAGTAATCGTCCTGATCGGCGAACATTATATACTGACTTTCCGCTAAGGGCAGCATTGAAAAGAAGTTGTTTCTTGCGGAGCCTGACGGGATTTCGCGCCGATAAAGCGTTATTTTATCGGGATAATCGTCTGCAAATTTTTGGGTGATTTCCGCCGTTTTATCCGACGAGCAGTCGTCCTGAATTATCAGGCGCCAATCCGAAAAGGACTGCTTCAGAATGGACTCAATCTGCTTAGAAATAAACCTTTCTCCGTTATATGAGGCAAGCAGAATATCAATCATTTTTTCCCCTCTGTTTCAGCAACACATTCATTATTATAGTATAACACGAGCAAATTATTATGTCAAGGATTATTGCTTTGGGGAGCATATTAAATGCTGAATGCCGCTTAAAACAAAAACCGCCCGAACATAAGTTCAAGCGGTTTTTTCTGGCGGAAAGAAAGGGATTCGAATTATATGAACACCGATTTTTTACGTTCCAATTTGTTTTATATGTTCGAAAAAGGCTTTGTTAAGCGGTTTGCGGGTTTTATGTGTTCTATGTGTTATGGCTTGTTACGAGCTGTAAAGGGTAAGTTAAAGGGTATCGAAAAGCACAAAAATAAGCCATCGACTTAAAGTTTTTCAAAAAATTATTTTAACTATTGTATTCCGAAATAATTTTACCAGCATTGCGAATATGTGTAATATATAAATTATAGAACATAGGTTCTCTCCCCTTTTTTGATAGTAAAAATTCAGTAGGAGACAAACCAACAGATGAAGCATATAATGCAGTTCTTACAAGAGATTCAAAAGCCATTTGACTATGCATCGAATTGTGAACAATTACATTTCGTACTTTCTGCATATCCTTATACTTTGAAGAGAATCCAGTTAACGCAGACACAAAGGGTTCTCCATTCTTAAAAAGAGCTTTCTCTAAATTGATTACGACATCCATTTTAGACCAATCCGGATAGGTAGAAGTTCCTTTGATTAAGCAATCTGCATGATCCTTATTTAAAGGAAAAACATATCTTGTAGGTGAAAAGCCTTTTATGCTAGCTTCTCCTAAAGCGTATGCAATCGTAGCATCTTCCAAAAAATGCTCCCATGCGGTAAAAACATTTAAAAAAGCCTGTTTAACAACTAAATCTTGGATGTTTTTGGTTTCATCTGATTCTAAGTAATCTGTTTTGTTTACATATGAAATGCTATTAAGAGAAGCTTCGCATTGTTCATCTAAATCATTATATATTTCTCGTATAGTCATAATATTATTCAAATGCTGAATGCAACTTGCCAATAATGTAAGAGCATCTTCTCATTCTTACATCAGGAGTCGTAGTATGTTTTTTCAACGTTTCTATAAATTCAATATCATCTCGATTAAGCTCTTCAGTGGGAGAGCAAACTGTTGCATCTATTTCATCTAAAACCGTTCTAAGTTTGGGGATCGATTGTTCATCTACCGACTGAGAAAAGTTTTCAAATATATTAATTGGATAATTCATGTGATACAAAGATATAAATGTGCTGTAAAACAATGGTAATTTTGAATACGATGTCTCAGAAAAATCAAGTGGATAAATTTTGCAAAACAAATCCAAAGTCTTTTTAAATCTACTTTCGATTATTTCGGCTTCTTCAAAAGCATCATCGTACTTGCCATATAATCTTTTGCTTTGATCAAAACTATTCGAAGTGATTTTTTCTTCAACAATAACAGATAATAATTCTGATACCAGTTTTGCATCTTCCATTCGGGAAATGGCTTTCTCGGAAAGTATTCCAGAATCGACCCAAAAAGTTCGATACTCTTGTGCTAACCGATATACTAATTGCTTATATACTCCAAAGAACTGAGAATTTAAAAGCTCTTGATTATTTAATTTCACAGAATATGTGTTTAAACGAGCAAATATATCAAAGACTTCATTATCATTTAAATCAATCAGAAGTATTGCCGATATCGGATACTTCAAAAAATCTTTTCGAACCTCCTCTGGTAATTCACTATAACACTTGTTTCCGTATTCCTTGCTGTGTACCTTGCTTATTTTAAAACCATCGTTTAAAAAATCAAAAATGGTTTTTAATCTTTGCTGACCGTCAATTATTTCTCTGCAAGCGCTCATATCTAAGCTTGTTCGTTCTCTTATAAATATCCTAGGAATAGGAAATCCAGATAATATAGTATCTATTAAATATGATTTCGCTTTGTATTCCCACACAGGTCTTCTTTGAAATTTAGGCGAGAGTATCGTTTCTTTGCGTTTGTATGAATCATAAAGCTCTCTTATACTATATTCTCTTGGATTAAAGTCCAACATAATTCCACAAGCCTCCTGCATAAATATACCTCCATTATATCACAAATAAATGTTTTAGTAAAGTCATATTAAGAATTATATAAATATTATTTGTTGGTTTGTCAATGATGCGTTACAAATTTTTTAAAAAACTTCGCCGGTA
>JBJERI010000288.1:0-22850 GCA_051882195.1 Ruminiclostridium sp.
ATTCAGTATTCAATATTCATTTCTTGTCGAAAAGACTTTTTCGACAAGCTGAGCCCGCCTTTTCAAAAGGCGGGCGATATTTTATATGCGCTTTGCAATTTCCCTGTGAATATCCTCTATTGACCGCATTTCGCCGTCCTTGGTGCAGTTAATAATCTCCCACTTGGGATTGTCCTTTTCCGCAACGTAATGAGCCGCTTCGCTGCAGTGCTTCATAAAGTCGAGATTGGCTTCGTGGACGTCCTTTTGTCCGCCCTGTGCCGCATAGCGCTCTGACAGCAGCCTTTGGGATATTTCGAGGGGCACGTCAAGATAAATCACCTTGTCGGGGCGGGGAATACCTAACTTCACATATTCATAATCGTAAAGCCACGCTCTGTATTCCTCCCAGTGAGCCTTGTCAAGCTTTGCCATCTGGTATATGGCATTGGAGGTGGTATATCTTGCGGCGAGAATGGTTTTTCCCGCCTTGTAGTCCTTTTCCCATGCGTTTTTGTAGCTGATGTAGCGGTCTATTGAGTAGAAGGAGCTTGCGGAAAAGGCGCTTACAAGCGGATTTTCCTCTTTAAATTCCCCTGCAAGATAGCGTGAAACGATTTTTCCGCTGTCGTCTGCATAATTGGGAAAGGAAACGCATACGAAGTCCGGATTTTTCTTTTTTATAAGGTCGAACTGGGTGGACTTGCCGCAGCCGTCAAGCCCCTCAAGAACAATTATTTTTCCCATATCAGCCCCACAATTTATTTGGATAAATGCCGTCCTCAATGCATTTCAGCACGCATTGTTCAACAAGAGGCTTGTCCTCGGCATATGTAACACCGAACCACTTGCTGTCGGTGGTAAGCATTTTTATCTCCGCAATATTTTTCTTTATCATTTCATCAACGGAAATTGGCAGCAGAAACTCGTCCGTGTTGTTTTCCTTGTCGGCTTTTTCGAGGAACTCCACAAACTGCTCCGAAAGAATATCAAAGCATTCCGTTGTAAAGCCCCACATATTCATTGAAACCCCCGATTTTTCGTCGATTTCAAGCTCTTCGCCGCCGTAAATTCCCCGTACAATGCCGTCCTCCCAGCGCTTTATCTGCTTTGTTTCGTGAAGCTCCGCAAGCCGTCCATTTTCGGTAAGGCAGATTCCTCTTGTTACGGTGCCGTTGTCACTTAAGGTGTTCTTTAAGCGGAAGCCCACAAGAGCAAATTCGTATGGCTTTCTGCCGATGTTGTCGGCGTCTTTTAAGTAATCGTAAAGCACCTTGTATGAATCTGTGCCGTAATAGTCGTCTGCGTTTATTACCGCAAAAGGACCGTCAACAACGTCCCTTGCACAGAGAATAGCCTGACTTGTGCCCCATGGCTTTACTCTCGTTTCCGCAAGGTCCTTTCTTACGGGAATATCCTCCTTGCTCTGAAAAACGTATTCGACCTTGATATGCTTTGAAACACGGTTACCTATTGCGTCCTTTACAAGCTGCTCAATGTCCTTTCGGATAATAAAAACTATTTTGGTAAAGCCTGCCTTCATTGCGTCGTAAATGGAATAATCCATTAAAAGCTCGCCGTTTGGTCCAACAGGCTCAAGCTGCTTTATTTTCTCGCCGTAACGGGAGCCTATTCCCGCCGCCATTATTACAAGTGTGATGTCCTTCATTATTATTCCTTCCGTTTCCTATATAATAACACAATTATAGTATAACATAGTATCAGATTTTTGTAAATAAAACAATATTTGGGAAAATATATGATAAATAATAATGCAAACTGTCAAATATAACGATGAAAACAGGCAATATTTACATAAGGATATTAACTTGTTATGATAATTTTAACCTTATTACTTAAAAGCAGGCAGCTCGTCAAGAGTTATGACAAGGTCGCTGTTGTAAACATTTTTAAGGTTTTCGGCGTCGTTGTTAATGATGTAATCGGTATGCCATACCATAAACCATGACCAGATACAGCCGTCCTTTTCAAAATCAGACACGGGAGGAACGTTTCCGCATTCATGGAATGCTCTGGGCTTGCCCGATTTGTCCGTCTTGTCAAAGATTCTCCACGCTCTGAGATTAGTGTTGTTCTTGTAGGAGTCGGAACCGATAATGTCGCAGTATTCGTCCCCTACATACCAGCCGTCCTTGACATAATCCGAATAGCCAAGCACCCATATAAGATTGGTAAGGTTGTATTCGTCGGTGAAATAGTCGTACATCATACGCCAAAGCTTGATGAAGTTTTCATTGCCGCCCTTGCCCCACCAGAACCATTGTCCGTCAAATTCGTGGAAAGGACGCCATAAGACGGGTATTCCTGCGTCACGAAGCTCGGTCAGCGCCTCTGCCGCCTTGTCCCAGTTGGCAATCATTGCGTTGTATTCGTCGGTGCCCTTTGTAAGCAGCTTTTCAAAGTCGGGGTCATCGTTAAGGCTTTCCTGATAGCCCTTGCCGTTTACGCCCGTATGCCAGCAGATAGTAACAAGTCCGCCCTTGTCCCACCATTCCTTTGAACGCTTTACAACTCCGTCAAAATCCCCGTTCATAAAGTCAAGTCCTCTCATAGCGGGGAGCTTGCCTGTGGTTTCCTCTATGTAGTCCACTTCATAATCGGGAGAACCTTTCCATGTGGATTCCTGCTGGCAGGAAAGCATGGTCTTGCCGTAATTTTCACAGATGTAGTTGTAAACCTTTTGTGTGATTTCGTCTGCGTTGGGGTTGGAAAGAGGATAGCTTGCTGTGCTGACAGGTGCGGTTGTGGCTGCTGTTGTGATTGTGGTTTCGGCAGTGGTTGTGGTCGCTGCGGTAGTCGTTGTGGTTTTTGCAGCAGTCGTTGCAGCCGTTGTGGTTTCAGCTGTGGTTTCCTCTGTTGTTTCGACGGTGGTTTCCTCGGAAGAGGCTGTTGTTTCAGCAGTAGTTTCAGCAGTGGTTTCTTCGGCGGTTGTTTCTGCTGTGGTTTCCTCTGCGGTTGTTTCTGCGGAAGTTGATTCGGTGGTCGCTTCCGTAGTTTCCTCCGATGAAGTTGTCGCTTCTGTTGTTACGGCGGTGGCTGCGGCAGTTGTCTGCTCAGATACAGTCTGATTGTTTCCGCAGGCTGTAATCGTTGCCACAAGAGCCAGCGCGGTTATCAGCGAAACTAATTTTTTAAAGCTCATAGCTTTTCTCCTTGATAAAAAATTTTGTTAAAACTATTCTATCATACTCGCATATTTTTGTCAATAAAATAAATATTCCTCAAATTTTTCTAAAAATGTTGAATTTTTTTGAGAATAATGATATAATTAGTTTAAAAGATGTAGTATAGGTAAGCGTTCATATTTTCTTTGAATATGAACAAAACAACAGATAATATTTTACGTTTTGTATAATATTATTGTCGAAAAACGGAGAGTAAAATGAAAGTTGAGCTTAAAACCGCCGATTTTGCCGATACGGGAATAATGATGCATATCTGCAACGACGCATTCCGAGCCGATTACGAAAAGTTTGGGGATTCTCCCGGCTATGGACGAAGCGCACAAAGCTTTGTTGACAGCATGAAAAACGGCATTGTAAAGCTGATTTGCGCCAATGGGTCGGTTGTGGGCGTGCTGACCGCCTTTCAGAACAATAATTCAATTTACATAGGGACTTTTGCTATTCTTCCCGAATATCAGCGAAAAGCAATCGGCACAAAGGCGCTGGAGCTTTTCGTTAAGCAGTATCCCTGCAAAAGATACGACCTTGACGCTCCAGCGGAAAACAAGCATTGCCTTGATTTTTACGGAAAGCTGGGCTTTAAGGAAACCGCAAGACGTATTGACGGCAAGGTGCAGTTTGTGTGCCTGCAAAAGGAAATGGAGCTGTTTGACGAAATGGACGGCTCGGGCAATCCTACGGGCAGGCTTATTTCAAGAGCGGAGGCTCACCGCACGGGAGCCTGGCACAAGTCGGTGCATATATGGGTTGTGCGGGGTGAAAAGGTGCTTATGCAGCGCCGTGCAATGAGCAAGGACAGCTTCCCCGGCTGTATTGACGCAAGCTGCACGGGACACGTTGACGCAGGGGAAACCTTTACCGAAGCGGCAGTCCGTGAGCTTAATGAGGAAATCGGGCTTGAGGTTACCGCCGACGACCTCCATTGCTTTATGCAGCAGACCGTTATCAACAAGGACGATACATTGTTTAACCGTGAATACAACGTGGTTTATCTCTTAGACAGCAGCGTGCCGCTGGATACACTGAAATGCGACCAAAGCGAAATTGACGATTTGTTCTGGATTGACCTTGAAAGCCTGCGCAGCGCCGTTGAGCTGGGAAACAAGAAATACTGCATTATCCCAAGCGAGTTTCGTGCAGTTTACAGCTTGATTAAAAGAGGTGTAAAATGACGGACGGTATTATTAAAGCGGTGCTGATTTATTGGGGGATTATCTCTCTTGTTTCGGTGATTGTGACAGTGTACGACAAGCTGGCGGCAAAGGGCGCACCAAAGCACCGCACTCCCGAAAGGACATTACTTTTATTGGCGGCGCTGGGCGGCTCGGCGGCAATGTACATAACAATGCAGCTTATCCGCCACAAAACCAAGCACGCAAAGTTTATGATAGGGATTCCCGTTATAATGCTGCTTCAGGCGGCGGCAATATGGGGGATAACGGCGCTTACAGCGCCGAAGGTATGAAAGGGGCTTTGCCCCTTTCAGCCCATAGCGAGGGCAAATCAAAAGGGGGCGAGCAGCCCCCTTTTTTATTCCGCCTCAACCGGCGTTTTTTTGCCGATTAACAATGCCAGCGCTCCGCCTGCAATAAAGGCTATTGCCGCCGCAATAATCACCCCTGCTGAAAGCTCATAGCCTACGGGGAAAATTGCCGCAAGAGAGCCTGCCGCAAGACCGAGAATTGCGCTGTAAACCATAAGCCGCCACTTTTTCAGCGCCCAGGAAATAAGCCGTGCGCCGAAAATCAGACCTATAATTGCGCCGATTGCACAGGGAATAATCACTCCGAAGTCGAAATTCTTGATTGCCGCTATAATTGTTGTGTAAACGCCCAGGGTCATCATTACAAAGGAGCCGGACACACCGGGGATAATCATTGCGATTGCCGCTACAAACAGCGCTCCAACCATTGTGAGGAAAAACGGGACGTCCATTCTGTAGCTTATTTCCCCTATTTCAAGGGTACTAAGGTCAATGCCCGAATTATTCTCAAAGGTAAAGCTGTAAGCACTGTGAGGCTCTATTACCGCACCGTCGGGATTCCTGAACATATTTGGAGCAAGGGCTGGTATTTTCATTCCGAAAATGCCCTTGATTTTGTCCATAGTGGAGTAATGGGTATCCGATTCCGCACCTGTTACCTTTGTTTCAGCGCTTGCACCGTCGGGCAGCTCAATTGTCCAGCTGTCAACGGTTCTGTCGCTGTCGTTGAAAATTGTCACCATGGCGGTATTTCCCTCCATAACGGCGCTTAAGGTGTAAGGTTCAGCGGAATTTTTTTCAAGGAAGGTAAGCCCCAGCACCGCCACGAGAGCGATTACAAAGGGAAAAGCGCAGGAGGGACGGAATTTTTCCTTAACCGTTGCATTGCGTATGATAAGAGGAATTGAGCCGAGAATAAGCCCCATAAAAAACAGATAGGTAGGCACGGGGAAACGGTCGAACAGAAAGGTTATGGCAAAGGAAAAGCCCACAATGCCGATAAGAGTGCCTATTCCGAAGAAAATCAGGAAAACGATGTTCTTTTTGATTTCCTTGAAATTAAGGGAAAGAGCGCCGCAAACCTTGTCGTAGCAGCCGAAAACAATAAGCATTGTGCCGCCGCTTACGCCGGGGATAATGTTGGCAATTCCAAAAACGATTCCGTAAAATATTGCAAGCAGATTTTTCATTTTACGCCTTTCAATGATTTTCTTTGATGAACTTATACACCTCGAAGAAGCACTGGGACACAATGCCCATTACCAGCGCAATCAGCAGTACAAAGGGATTTATGCCGTTGAAGCCGAATGCGGTATTGACAAAGGGGACGTAAATCAGCACCAGCATAACCGCCAGCGTAATTCCCGAAACCAGCGCCCCGAAGCCGTGCTTGTCGCGGAGTATTTTTATGATGTTTTTCTTGTCGGAGAAATTTGTCCAGCACATTGCAATCATACCGAAAATGAACATTGCGAAATATGAGGCTCTCAGCTCTCCGATAGAGCTGCTGCGGGAAATTGCATAGAAAAGGAAGGTGAACATTGCAAGGGAAACGCCCTGCAAAACCGCCTTTACGAAGAATTTTCCGTTTATTGTGCCCCTGCCGATAAAGCCCGAGGAGGTGTGGTCGCTTTTTATGTCGGAGCGGTTGCCAAGATAAAGCATAGCGCAGACAGGAATGGCAATAACCGTCAGCAATGCGGCAAAAAGAGGAGTGATTACCGTTTCGCCGCCCATTATGAAATTGCCCAGCCAGAAAAGCGCCATAGCGATATGAGCGGAAATTACGGTGGAAATGCAGCGCTTTACGTTTTTGTGAATCTGCCGTGATTCCTTTATGGTTTCAACCACCGTGTTGAAGTTGTCGTCGTTCATCAGCAGGTCGCAGGCTTCACGAGCCGCTCCCACGGCATTCTGAGCTGTTGAAATTCCCACGTCCGCCTGCTCCAGCATTTCGCAGTCAGTGCCGCCGTCCGCCGAAATCGCCACTATTTCGCCCTTTTCACGGAGCATTTTTATTATCTCTAACTTTTGCTCGGGGGTAATTCTTGCGAAAATGTTCACGCCCTCAAGGTCAAGCTTTTCGCCCTCAGATTTTGCGGCCTTCATCATATCGCCAGTAATAACCTTGCCGCTTTTCATCCCGATTTTCTTTGCAATAGCAGCAGCCGTATCCGCGCTGTCCCCCGTTGTCATAATGACGTTTACCCCCGCCTTATAGCTTGAAAGCACAGCAAAGGGTATCGTGTCCTTGGTTTTGTTGTTAAAGGCGATAAGCCCTAAATAGCTGTATGTAGGGCCGTAAACATTTTCGGGTATTTCCTCGTCCTCCCTTAAATGGGCAACCGCCACCGCAATAACCTGATTTCCCTGCATAGAGTAATCCGACTGCTTTTTCTGCGCCTTGTAGAGATTTTCGGGTGAAAGGTCGCACAGGGTGAAAACGCTTTCGGGAGAGCCTTTTATGCAAAGCAGACGAGAGCCGTTTACATTCCACAGATTGCCTGCAATTTTGTCCTTTTCGCTGAAAGGATAAGCTCGGAGCAATTCATTCTGCTGAAGCTCCTTTACGTCAATCTGCTTAAACGCCGCTCCCAGCATAATCGCCTTGTCAATGCTGCTTGTGGGGACGGTATCGCAGGCAAGTACGGCAATGTTGGTCATAAGCTCGGTGTTTTTGGAGCTTTCACCGGATATTTCAAGGTGATTTTTCGTTATTGTACCCGCCTTGTCAATACAGATACAGGTAATGGCGTTCATTTTTTCGATAACGTGAACGTCCTTTACCTGCGAATGCTTGGAGTTAAGGTCGTAAACGCCGTAAACATAGTAAATTCGCACCAAGGACGCCGTTGACGCAGGAATAAACACCAGCGCAAAGGCAACCGCAGGATTTACCGTCTGCATAAGTATTTTGGCTATATCGGGGCTTGCAAGGTCTGCTCCAAGGAAGCCCAGCACCGCAAACATTGCTAAAAATACCGCCGAAAGTATGTACAGTACAGGCATTACCTTGTTTATTATACGTTCAAAGCTGGTGTAATATACTTCCTCTGTTTTTACCTCTCCAAAGGTCTTGTGCTTAAGGGTATCCTCTCCCGTTGCAAAAACTCTTGCTATAAGACAGCCCGAAAGAAGCCTTGTGCCCTTATATACGCAGGAGGACTTAAGGGGCTTGTCCGAGCTGTCCGCTCCTGCCATTTTGTAAGCGGGGGTCTTGTCCCCCGAAAACAGGCTTTCGTCGCAGGAAACGTCGCTTTGCTCCAGTATATGAGCGTCCGCAGGAACGTTTTCTCCCCCCTGAAGTATAATAATATCGTCGGGAACAAGATATTCCTTGCGGATAACAATAAGCTCCCCGTTTCTGATTACACGGAATTTCATTGCGGTGGAGCGCTTGTACTCATAAAGAGCCCGGTCGCTTTTTACGCCCTTGAATATTTCAAGGAAAATGTACGCTCCCGTCAGCAGCACCATCATAATTCCCTCAAGAATATTTCCCGAAACAATGTATATTGCCGCCGCTATGATAAACAAAATCGTCCTTATGTTGAAAACTGCGCCTGCGGGCTTGAAACCCTTTCCGTCCTCCTCCAGTCTGCTGTCGGAGTTGAAGCCGTACATTCCAAGGCTTTCTTCCGCCGCTTCGCTTGTAAGTCCTGTATAATCGCCCTTAAAGCTTAGAAACTGTGCCATTGTCTTTCCTTTCATATTGCAAAATCCCATAAAGGGAATATCTTCATATTGCCTAATCAGTAACATTATCTCACATTTCACAGAAAATTGCAAGTATAAATAGAAACAGAGGGAATAAAAAGACTTCCCACGCAAGTAAATAATATTATGAAAATTTTATAAGGCTATTTACAAAGGCGGCGTTTTGGATTATAATATTTATAGTATAATTTACGGAAAATAAAGGGAGGAAATATGAAGAAAGTCAAGCGCATTATTGCAGGCGTTATCGCCTGTGCAATCGCCCTGTGTACCTGCGCCTGCACCTGCGGAAGCGGCGTTGCAGATACCGCAGCAAGCACAGAGGAAACCCCAATACTTACGGAAGAACAGGCGGAAACAACAACAGCCGATACTTCTCCGGAGCAGACTGAAACATCAGCCGCCGAAACGGAGCAGACCCAGGAAACCACCACCGCTCCCGTAACCGAAACGGAACAGCCCACCGAAAGCGAAACCGCCGACATTACAGAATCAAGCGATTCCGCTCCCGAGGAAACAACTGAAGTAACAACCGCCGTTACCACAGCGGCAACAACAGCAGCAACAACTGCCGCAACCACCACCGCCGCTACAACAACCAAATCCGACAAAAAGGAAACAATAACCGTTTCCGTTACTGTTTCAAACACATGGGAAGAGGGCGGAAAAGTATGCACACAGCTGGACGGCGTTGTTAAAAACACCACCTCAAAGAATATAACCTCATGGAGCTTTGATATTTCCCTTGGAAAGGGCGCAGAAATAAATCAGGTATGGAACTGCAATGCAAAGATAAGCGGAAATTCCCTTAAGGTATCCAACGCCGACTACAACGGCGAGGTTGCCGCAGGAGCGGAAACCACCTTTGGCGGAATTGTCAAAACCGACAGCAAATTCACTCCCGCCGTTTCGGGCACAAACGTAACCGAGGGCTCAGCTCCCGCAAACACAGGCTCGTCAGGAGGCGGCACAACCGCTCCCGAAACCGACCCCGACCCTGCCGACATTACCGTTGAATCAACAGGCAAATATGGTCTTGTAAGCGAATGCGGACAGCTTTCCGTAAAGGGTGCAGACCTTGTGGACAAAAACGGCGACAAGGTACAGCTCCGAGGCATTTCCACCCACGGAATACAGTGGTTCCCCCAGTTTGTAAACAAGGACGTGTTCAAGACGCTCCGTGACGATTGGAACGTAAACGTAATCCGTCTTGCAATGTACACAGGCAACGGCGAGGGCTACAACGACAGCACCAAGGCAGGCATTGAAAAGACCGTTGAGGACGCAGTTGACGCCGCAATAGCGCTGGATATGTATGTAATTGTGGACTGGCATATTCTGCAGGATCAAAGCCCGCAGGTAATGAAAAAGGACGCTCTCCGCTTCTTCAAGTATATGAGCAAGAAATATGCCGAATACCCCAATGTAATTTACGAGATATGCAACGAGCCAAACGGCTACGCTACATGGGATAACGACATCAAGCCCTACGCAGAGGAGGTAATTCCCGTTATCAGAAAGAACGCTCCCAATGCGGTGGTTATTGTAGGTACTCCAACATGGTCGCAGGACATTGACAAGGCTCTTGCAAATCCTCTGGACTTCGACAATGTAATGTACGCTCTCCATTATTATGCCGCAACTCACACAGACTGGCTCAGACAGCGAGTTGAGGACTGCTACAATAAGGGACTGCCCATATTCGTTTCCGAGTTTGGTATGTGCGACGCTTCAGGCGGCGGCGGAAACAACTTTGCTCAGGCGAAAAAGTGGTTCAATCTTCTTGACAAGTTAGATATAAGCTATGTTGCATGGGCAATGGCTGACAAGAACGAAACCTGCTGCCTGCTTAAACCAGGCGCAAGCACCGATGGCAAGTGGGACGACAGCGAGCTTAACGAAAGCGGAAAGTGGCTTAAAGAGTTTCTGTCAAATAAGTAATTTTGCAAGATTACAAAAACAAACTTGCAAAACAGTCTAAATTTGTTGAAATTCACCTATTGACTTTGTGCGGAATATAGTGTATTATATAAAGCGTAGAGAAACAAAGGCGTTTCGGAACAGGATAACTGTCCCGAAACGCCCTTTTTGTTTAAATCGCTATTTTACAGGAGGAAAAGGGATATGTCAGAAAACTACAACGTAGCCGAAAACTTCGGCTCAATGTCTTTTAACGAGGCAACAATGCGCCAGAGACTGCCAAAGGCTGTTTTCAAGGCACTGAAGAAAACAATCGACACAGGCAAGGAGCTTGACGTTTCAATTGCTGAAACAGTTGCAAGCGCAATGAAGGACTGGGCAATCGAAAAGGGCGCAACACACTACACCCACTGGTTCCAGCCAATGACAGGAATTACCGCCGAAAAGCACGACTCGTTCATTTCACCTATGGGCGACGGCACGGTTATTATGGAATTTTCGGGCAAGGAGCTTATCAAGGGCGAGCCTGACGCTTCATCTTTCCCATCGGGCGGTATCAGAGCTACCTTCGAGGCAAGAGGCTACACGGCCTGGGACCCAACATCATACGCATTTGTAAAGGATAATACATTATATATTCCCACAGCTTTCTGCTCATATTCGGGCGAGGCGCTGGACAAGAAAACTCCATTGCTCCGTTCAATGGACGCAGTTTCCGACCAGGCACTCCGTATTTTAAGACTGTTCGGCAATACAACAGCAGAACGTGTTACAGCAACCGTTGGCGCAGAGCAGGAATACTTCCTCGTTGACGAAAAAATGTACAACGAAAGAGAAGACCTTATCTTCACAGGCAGAACCTTATTCGGCGCTCCCGCACCAAAGGGACAGGAGCTTGACGACCACTATTTCGGCGTTATCAAGCAGAGAGTATCCGACTATATGAAGGATCTCGACAAGGCGCTGTGGGAGCTTGGCATTACCTCTAAGACAAAGCATAACGAGGTTGCTCCTGCACAGCACGAAATGGCTCCTATTTTTGAATCAGCCAACCTTGCCGCAGACCACAACCAGCTCACAATGGAGCTTATGCAGAAAATCGCAAAGAAGCACGGCATGGTTTGCCTGCTCCACGAAAAGCCCTTTGCAGGGGTAAACGGCTCGGGCAAGCACGACAACTGGGCTATTTCCACAAACGAGGGTCAGAATCTTCTGGACCCCGGTGCTACCCCACTTGAGAACGCTCAGTTCCTCACATTCCTTGCAGCTATCGTAAAGGCTGTTGACGAAAACGCAGACCTGCTCAGACTTGCAGTTGCAACCGCAGGCAACGACCACCGTCTTGGCGCAAACGAAGCACCTCCGGCTATTATCTCAATCTTCCTTGGCGAAGAGCTTACAGACGTTATCGACGCACTTGTAAGCGGCGGCAAGGTAAAGGATAAGCACGTTCAGTTCGACATCGGCGTTTCTTCACTGCCAAAGTTCCCCAAGGATACAACCGACCGCAACAGAACCTCGCCTTTCGCTTTCACAGGCAACAAGTTCGAATTCAGAAGCGTTGGCTCGGCGCTGAACATCGCAGGACCCAACATTGTGCTTAACACAATCGTTGCAGACGCTCTGTCCGATTTTGCAGACGAGCTTGAAAAGGCTGCCGACTTCAAGAGCACTCTGAACAAGCTGCTTATCAAGACCTTCACAGACCACAAGAGAATTATCTTCAACGGCAACGGCTATGACGCTTCATGGGTAGAAGAAGCCGAAAAGAGAGGTCTGCCAAACCTGAAGTCCACAGTTGACGCTGTTCCTCATTTTGAAGACAAGAAGAACGTTGACCTGTTCAAGAAGCACAAGGTATTCAGCGAGGTTGAAATCCACTCCCGTACAGAAATACTCCTTGAGAACTACTCAAAGGTAATCAATATTGAGGCTCTTACAGCAATTGATATGGCAAAGCGCCAGATTGCTCCCGCTGTAATGAAGTACGAAAAGGAAATCTGCGACATCATCACCTCCAAGAAGGCAGCAGGCATTTCCGCCGCTGTTGAGGAAGAAATCGCAAACAAGGTTTCCACACTGACAGAAAGTCTTACAAAGAGAATTGCAGAGCTGGAAAACGACGTTGCAAAGGCTCACGGTCTTACAGACATGGGCGAGCTTTCAAGATACAGCCACGATACAATATTTGCCGCAATGCAGGCAATGCGTGCCGTTGCAGACGAGCTTGAAACAATCGTTCCCGCAGAAGCTTGGCCAATTCCTACATACGCAGACATTCTGTTCAGCGTAAAATAATTGCAGTGTTGTACTGCCTGAAAATTGACTAAAAGCATTTTGCTTTTAGATAACCTGCACCCTTTTCCTATGGCTATGATCGGCATAAGTCGGTCATAGCCGCTTTTCTTTTTGGGGCTGCTCGCCTCATAGGGATAGTCACTCGCCGGGGGTGGAAAAGGGAGCGCCTTTTCAAACCCCGTTTTTATGTTTATTTTGATTTGTGAGTTGGTTATAAGGGGGGCTGCTCGCCCCCTTTTTGTTGCCCCTCGCCGTGGGGGCGAAAGGGGCTTTGCCCCTTTTCAAACTCCGTTTTGTGTTTTTTGTTTTCGTATGTTGGTTTATAGGGGGCGAGCAGCCCCTTTCGACCAACATAGAAACCAAAACCCACATATCCACCAGCATAATAGTAGGACAAGAAAAGCAAAAGCTTTTCTCCTTACACCAACAACTTTAAAAAAGCATAAACACCGACCGCAATCCCCACAAGCAAAATTCTTTTTAGAACAGTTCCGACAAGCACTACACCCCTTAAAACTCGCCAAAGGCGAGTTTTACAAGCCTCCTGCGGCGTATGAGCGAGTGCATTTCTTTTCCCTTTTCTTTGTGCAAGCAAAGAAAAGGGCGAGGGGTTATTGCTCCATAATAATTAAATCCAACCCTATCAAGGGGGCGAGTAGCCCCCTCAAAACCAAGTTAAAATTACACAAAACACAAAATGGAGGGAAAAGGAGGCGAGTAGCCCCCAATCCCTCAACAACGGGGTTTGAAAAGGGAGCCCCCTTTCTCCCCCACAGCGGGGGTTAATAAAAAAGGGGGCAATCGCCCCCTTTTACTCTTCTTCCATTTGCCTCTCAAACGCCTCTTTCAGCTTTTTCACCGTTTCCTTATCCGCCTTAACCGACTTCTGGGTATTGTCGGAGTAATACAGCGTTAATTCCGCCGTTTTGGACTTGCCCTCTTCCAATGCTTCAAAATCAATATCGCTGCATTTTTCCATAAATGCCGCCCAATCGCTGTCGCTCAGCTTATTGCTGAAGGATTTGGTTTCGCCGTCTTCAACGTAATAGCAGAAAAAATACCACTCATTTTCGGCATTGCCGTCGGGGGTAAGCTGATAGGAATAGCTATCCTTTTTACCCGTAAACGGATCGCCCTTTTCCAGATAAATACCGTTCATTACAGGGGCTTCGTAATAGACTATCTCACGCCCTATGGGGTTTACCGTTTCCTCCATAAGGTCAAGCAGGGTCAGAAAACGGCGGTCGCCCGGACTATAATACTTCACACGGCTTTGCTCACCCTTTTCATTTTCCCATGTCAGATAGAAATTGGTGTAATTCGGACCGTCTGTGACTTCAAAAATGGTACTTGCAGGATTGAATACAGCAGGCTTACATTCCTCAAGGAGAGGTCTTATTGCCTCCACAGCCTCGCTGATTTTCTCCCATTGCTCCTCGGTAATGGGTACGTCCTCTTTAGTTTCGTAGCCGTCGCTGTATTCATCGGCTTCCATCTTTTCCTCAGAGAAATAGCGTGCGAATACTATTTTATCCCTTTGGATATGCATTGAAATATCCTCGCCGTAAACCATTCCGTTGCAGGTTTCGTATTCCACCGCCGCAAGGGTAAGCTTTTCGTCCACAGTATTATTCACGGTTTCCTCCTCCTTTTCATTTCCGTTACAGCCTGCAAGCAACGTGCAAAGTCCAAGCAGCGTTGCCGCAAATGCCGCCGAAAAAACTCTTGCTCTTTTCAAAATATACCCCTTTCGCTCAAGCCCACGGGTCCTGCTCCTCGGGAATACGGATACCGCTTAAAATGCTGGAATATTCCCACAAAAACCAGTCCTCTCCCTTTTTGCGGAGCTTCATAGGTCTTGGAGAGTCTGCACCCTCGGTTTTGAGGAATACTCTTATATAGCCCTCCTCAATATCCTGGGGGCGAGGGTCGGGCAGCACTTCAAGAACGTATGCGGTGGGAGTGTAGTTGTTTTTGGGGGAAGCGCCGTTAAAGTATGCACGGGGCAGATATTCCTTTCCACGAAGTCTGTCACGGAGAAACTGTATGTCGTAGGGGGTCATTGGCTTTGGGCCTTTTATGATGTTCAATGCCTCTATGCCGCTGTCCTTGTCTGCACAGTAAAGATTAAGGGCGCACAGAAACAGCGCACAGACGTTTTCGGGAGCGGAAAGTCCCATTGCCGCTGTTTCCTTAAATTCCTGCAAGCTTTCGGGAAGCTTTGTAAGTGTTACCTGCATAAATAACTCCTTTTTAGTTAGGGCGGATTGTTTTACAAAATAATTATACCATTTTTTACTGCAATTAGCAATACTTATTTTTGCGGTAAAAATGCAGGAGCACAAGCTTGAATATTTCAAAATAAAGCGGAATAAAGGGTATATTAGCAAATATATACCACAAAAATGAATTATTTATATAAATTTCTGTCATTTTAGTGTTGACAACCCTTATATTTTTTGATATAATACAAATATAAGAACAAGGGTGTTCCCGTAAAACGGAACACCTTTTTGCTTTTTTTGAAAAAAGATGAAATGTTATGAACACACCTGTTGCCGACGCTGTTGCCATCAACGAATTGCTGGCGCGCTACGGAGTAAAATTCGGAATTTACAAAAACGGAACCTTTAAGGAGCAGCTTTTCCCCTTTGACGCAATACCGAGAGTTATTTCCGCAAAGGATTTTTCCGCAATGGAAAAGGGGCTTATTCAGCGTGTTGACGCTCTTAATCTGTTCCTTAAGGACATTTATTCCGAGGGAAAAATCATTAAGGACGGAGTTATCCCCGAGGACTTTGTTTACATATCAAAGGGCTATCTTGCCCCCTGTGCGGGAATAACGCCCCCAAAGGGCATTTACAGCCATATTTCGGGCATTGACCTTGTGCAGGCAAAGGACGGAGAATGGTACATTCTTGAGGACAATCTGCGTATTCCCTCGGGAGCAAGCTATCCCCTTATAGCAAGGGAGCTTTGCAGAATGGCAAGCCCCTATACCTTTGAAAACAGCCATATTGTGGACAACCGCAATTATGCCGCACTGCTCCGCAGTACAATGGACTATGTAAACTGCGGCGGAATCAACGTAATACTGACCCCGGGCAGATACAATGCGGCTTACTTCGAGCACAGCTACTTTGCGGAAAAAACGGGAGCAGTGCTTGTACAGAATACCGACCTTTTCGTTGAGGACAATATTCTCTATATGAAGGACTATCAGGGCGTCAAGGAGCAGAGGAGATTTGAACGCACAGCGCACTTCTCTCCTTGATAAAATTGATAATCTTGTAGAGGTGAATTTCCTTGAAGCGGCTGCGGTTTGAATATGAAACAAAGCTTGAATTTTCGGGCAGCGTAACGGCTCACAGCTTTACTCTGCGCTGTACCCCATTTTCAGACGGACGGCAGACAATTTCGGAGCTGTCCTGCGAAGTCCTGCCAAATTCGGGGACAATATGGCACAGCCGTGACAGCTTCGGAAATATGCTTGTCTGCGGCAGAATGAACGAGCCTCACGGCGAATTTTCCTTTAAGGTAAAGGGTGAAACCCATATTGTAAACGCATCGGAAACGGTGGGAGCGGCGCAGCCCTATTACTGCTTTCACACGCCCCTTACTGCGGCGGGAGAAAAGCTGCTTTCCTTTTACGAAAGCAATAAGCCAACCTCCTCGGGAGCTGTTTCAAGGGCAATGGAGCTGTCCGAAAGTTTGCAGGGCTCAATGACCTATCTAAAGGGAGTAACAGGCACGGAAACCACGGCGGAGCAGGCAATGGCGCTGGGAAGCGGCGTTTGTCAGGACTATGCCCATATTCTGCTGTCATTGCTGCGGCTTGAAAAAATACCTTGCCGGTATGTATCGGGACTTGCCTTTGAATCAGGGGAAACCCACGCTTGGATAGAGGTATTTGAGAACGGACGCTGGACGGGCATTGACCCTACCCAAAACCGCCTTATAGGAGATAATTATATAAAGCTTTGCCACGGTCGGGATTACTCAGACTGCCCCATTGAACGGGGTATATATACAGGAAGCGCTCAAAGCGTTCAGACAGTCCTTTCCCGAATGGCGGAGATATGAAGGGAGCAGTTTAATAATGACAACGGTTATAGCAAGTGCAGGTCTTGCCGTAAACGAAAGAGTAGAAATACGCAGAAACAGAATTACAGGGTGCAGCAGTGAAAAGCCCTCGGGAAAACGGGTGTGCATAGTAACGGGAACTCACGGCGACGAATTGGAGTGACAGTATGTCTGCGCCGAAACCGCAAGGCTGTTAAACGAAAATCTGTCAAAGCTTAACGGAATTGTGGATATTTACCCCGCAATGAATCCACTTGGCATTGACAGTATTCAAAGAGGAATACCTCTTTTCGACCTTGATATGAACAGAATTTTCCCCGGTACCTCCGAGGGAACAATGGCTGAATGTCTTGCCGCCGACATTATTTCGGACATAAGCGGCGCAGACATCTGCATTGACATTCATTCAAGCAATATTTATTTAAAGGAAATACCACAGATAAGAATAAACGAAATAAGCGCAGAGGAGCTTGTTCCCTATGCGGAAATGCTGAACTGCGATTTTATATGGATTCATTCCGCCGCAACGGTACTTGAAAGCACCCTCGCTTACAGCCTTAACGTAACAGGCACAAAAACTCTCGTTGTGGAAATGGGCGTGGGAATGAGAATTACAAAGGAATACTGCCGCCAGCTTACCGCAGGCATTTTCAACCTGCTGAAAAACCTTGGAATGTGGTCGGGAGAAACGGAAGAAGTCCGCAGTCCCATTGTTTCGGGGGAAAGAACGGTTGAATTTGTCAACAGCGGCGCATACGGGATTTTTGTGCCCTGTGTAGAGCATTGGGTGGATATTGAAAAGGGAGAGCATATCGGGGACGTAATCGACCCCGTAACAGGAAAAACAACCGAAAGAGTAACTGCCCCATGCGGTGGAAAAATATTCACCTTAAGGGAATTTCCCATAGTTTACGGCGGCTCGCTGATTGCAAGAATACTGGGAGGTGAGGAAAATGCATAAGCAGGTTCTTTACTCGATCCAGTCACACTACCGCCAGCCAATGGACGTGCTGGGCTTTAAATTCGGCAAGGACGAAAAGGCAATGTGCGTTGTGGGGGCAATGAGAGGCAACGAGGTACAGCAGATGTACGTCTGCTCAAGGCTTGTAAGCAGGCTCAAGGAGCTTGAACGGGAGGGCTGTATCTGCGGCGGCAAGGAAATTATGATAATCCCCTGCGTCAACTACTATTCAATGAACATAGGCAAGCGCTTCTGGACAATGGACAACACGGACATAAACAGAATGTTCCCCGGCTATGATTTAGGGGAAACCACCCAGCGCATTGCGGACGGTCTTTTCAAGGAGGTACAGGGCTATACCTACGGCGTACAGCTTGCAAGCTTTTATCAGCAGGGGGATTTTCTCCCCCACGTTAAGCTTATGGAAACAGGCTTTACGGAACACGGGGATATGAGCGATTTCGGTCTGCCCTACGCCTTTGTAAGAACTCCCCGTCCCTACGATACCACAACCCTCAACTACAACTGGCAGGTGTGGGGTACAAAGGCATTTTCCCTTTACACCAACGCAACGGACAATGTGGACGAAAGCTCCGCAAAATCGGCGGTTGAGGCAATAATCCGCTTTATGGTGCACAGGGGAATAATCAAATGCCGTGTGGCAAGCGGCTACGTTACACAGATTATCGGCGAGGACAGACTGCTCCAGATTCATTCCCCCGCCTCGGGAATTTGCAGAAGCTATGTGCATACGGGGGACGAGGTAAGAAACGGAGATCTGCTCTGCGAAATAACCGACCCCTTGGAGGGTGACGTTATTTCAAAAATATATTCTCCCATAAACGGAATTGTCTTTTTCAGATACAACCGCCCTCTTGAATTTGAAAAAAGCGTGCTGTACAAGATAATCCGCTTATGAAAAAACTGTCATTTCCGCCCGTAGGAAACCGTATTCTTAAATCTGCGGCAGGAGTATTGCTGTGCGGCTGCGTTTATTTTCTCCGAGGAAAAGAGGGTATTCCCTTTTATTCAATGCTTGCGGTGCTGTGGTGTATTCAGCCCTACCGTGAGGGCACGCTGAAAATGGCGCTACAGCGCACGGTGGGAACGCTGATAGGCGCATTGTTCGGGCTGATTACAATTGTGCTTGAAATATACGTTCTGCCCGTTTACGACACGCCCCTCGGATATTTCCTCATTGCACTGATGATTATCCCCACTAATTTACACCACCGTTGTCCTTGACAAAAGGAACGCAAGCTATTTTTCCTGCGTTGTTTTCCTTTCGGTAACGGTAATTCACATGGGGGACAGCAACCCCTTCCTTTTCGTATTCAACAGGGTGCTGGATACCTTTATCGGCATTGCCGCGGGAATTGCCGTAAATTCCGCAAGGCTTCCCCGAAAGCGTATCCGTGACGTGCTTTTTACTGCGGAGCTTGACGATATGCTCACTCCCGTAAGCGAAAAACTGACCCCTTATTCAAAGGTGGAAATGAACCGTATGCTTGCAGACGGCGCAAGCTTTACCCTTTCCACTATGCGTACTCCTGCAGCGGTAACGGAGATTCTTTCGGACGTAAAGCTTAAGCTGCCCGTAATCGTAATGAACGGCGCAGCCCTTTACGACATAAACAGCAACAGCTATGTAATGGCTTATGTAATTTCCTCCGAAACCTGCCGTGAAATAAGGGAAAGGGCGGCAAGCCACGGCGTAAACGTGTTTACCAACGCACTTTGCGACGATAACCTTATAATCTACTACGACCGCCTTGAAAATGAAGCGGAAAAGGCGATTTACTCGTCCTTAAAAAATCCCCCTATCGGTGCTATGTAAACCGCACTCCCTCTCATGAGGATAAGACAATTTACCTTATGACCGTTGACAAAAGCGGAAAAATAAAGGGGCTTTACGATGAATTGCAGAGGTACTACGGAGATAAGCTTAAGATAATAACCTATCCCTCCCACGATTATCCCGGTTACAGCTATATAAAGGTGTATAACAAAAATTCGGGCAGAGAGCGGCTGCTTGAATATATCTGCGAAAACTACGGCATAAGCAGGTCGGTGCTGCTGAAAGGGGAAAAGGAAAAGGGCTCTACCCGCAATATAAACAACATAGCGAGAGAGCTTAAAAGGCAGTACGAGCCGCTTATTCTGCCAAGGTTTATGAGAAAGAACAAAGAAAGACAATAGGAAAATCCCCATACTCGTTAAGAGTACGGGGATTTTCGGGTTATTCAATAAGAGGTTTTGACTGCAAATTATCAACCGCAAAAAAGCTGTTATTGGGCTTGCGTATTTATTTTGCACTGCGGACATTCTTCCGTAAAAAGAAATAATTCCTGCCCCGTTAAGGTGTGCCGACTTTGACAGCCTCCTGAAGACAGGAATTATCCTCTTACGTTCTCCCCTTATCCGTATTATTTACGGATAACAATATAATCTGTTTACCAAGAGCAATTCACCCTTACTCTTCGGCTAACTCGTAACCAGCTTTATGCAGTATCCGTTACTGATACTACCTATATACTATAAACCTTTTCCGAAAATTTGTCATCACCTTTTTGGGTGTATTGTTTTTTCGGAGTTATATCAGCTTCATTTCCCTTGCAAGCATTACCGCTTCGGTTTTGTTTTTTGCGCCCAGCCTGCGGTAAAGCTCCTTTATCCGTGAGCGGAGGGTTTCAAAGTTCATATTGAGGGCTTCGGCGGTTTTCTGCACCGAAAGTCCCTCTGCAAGGCAGGCAAGAATCCTTATATCCATAGGCGAAACGTCGCATACCTTTATTTTGTTTGTTTTAAGGTAAAGGGGGTATCTCCGTGCGGCCTTGCCCGTTTCCTGAATTATGGTATCAAGCCATTTGCCGTTTATTTTGCCGTTTTTGGCGCAAAGCTCTTCACATTCCTTTAAAAGAGGAAAAACCGCCGCTCCCTCTTTTGCAATAATGGGAACAAAGCTGTAGCTGCATATTCTTTCAAGAGCGGAAACAAAATCCTCCTTCCAAGGCTCTCCTCTGCGGAAGCGGACTATTGCCCCGAGTATAGAAAGCTCCATACTGATATACTTGCGGTCGCATTTTTCCGCATAGTAGCGCATAGCCTCAATAAGGAAATAAGCGCTTTCAAGTTGGTCGGCGGAAATATAGCAGCGTATCTTGGTAAGATACCTGTACCGCTCCAATGCAATAAAGACCTCGTTTTCGTCTGGGGCGGTCTTCATCCATTCCTTTACCGTCTCCGCATCTCCCTCTGTAAGAGCGATACGGCAGCGCATAGCGTCTATTGATGGGAAAAGTCCTCGTTTTCCCTGGGCTTTGGCGGTTTTTTCAAAGGAATCCAGCAGCTTTTCCGCCGCTTCGGCATTTCCCAGAGCCATATACTGACGGATAAGCACGGCGTTTGCCGCAAAGCAAAGCTCGGTTTTTCCGCCGTATTCCGCTTCTAACTTTGCCTTTGAAACAAGAGAGATTATTTCGTATGGGTCGCCGCCCTTTTCATAAAAGCTTTCAGCAAGAGCGGCATTAACAAGTCCCTTCCCGTATTTGCCCAGGAAAGCGGATATTATATGTCCTGCGGTTGCGGCAATGGTGCGGTCGTGCCTGCTCCAGTCGCAGAAATCCTTTCCCCCGTTCATAAGGGAGGGCTGATTGCTTGTTACCGAAAGCTCCGGCATTGGTATGGACTTATCCTTCAGCAGAGTATAATAGCTTTTGATAAGCTCAAGAATATTGAAGCTGCCCCGTCCCGGCAGTGAAATATCAAGATAGGCAAGTCGGCTGATAGCCTCTCTCAGCTCCGCTCCCTTTGCGGTTTTGCGGTATTCCGCAAGCCTGTTGTACCAGTATTCGCTTTTTTCAAAGTCCATCAGCATTGAATAAAGCATAGACATTGCCGACATTAAATAAACGCTGCCGCTTATGTCCTCCTCGGACAGCATAAGGTAATATCTCCGCATTTCTATGTAATAGCCCGATTCGGGGCATTTCCGTGAATTTCTCAGCAAAAGCTCCCTTATGCGGCCGCTTTCGCCGAATTTCTCGTAAATTTCAAGAGCCTTGTTGTCCTGATTATGGGCTTCGTAATAGCCTCCTGCAAGGAGAGCGTAGTTTTTAAGCTCCGACGACGAAAATTCCTTTGCCGCCTTATTGCGGAGAGAGTCCCGAAACTGAAAGCGTATTGTGTACAGCTTATCCTTTACATATATGAAATTGCCTGCGTCCAATGCACGCTCAATAAGTCCGCAGGCGGCGGTATTTCCCGTAATCATCACTGCAAGCTCCTCGGTGAAATTCTCCACCACGCTTACCTTCATAAGAAAATCCACAAGCTCCGTGTTCATAGCGGCAGTTACGGTTTCATTAAAATAACGTCCTATTTCCGCAAGGTTTTTTTCGTAAAGCTCCTTTCCTATTCTTGCCCCTGCGCGAAGCTGCTGGGCAGCGTAAATAACGCCTATGGGGTTTCCCTCACAGCATTTATGCAGATACAAAAGCTCGTCCTCGGTGAGGATTATGTCCTCGGAGCGCATATAGCGGTCTATTCCTTCGGCGGAAAGAGCAAGGTCCTCCTCAGTAATAAGCAGCATATTGTGCTTTATGAAGCATTCCAGCAGCCAGCTTGGCATTCTGCTTCTGCCTGCCAGTACAAGCCACAGCTTTTTTCTGCTGAAAAGGGCGGTTATTTCCTTTCGCAGCTCTTCGTCCTCAACGGCGTTTATGTTGTCGATTACCACCGGGTCGGTGCAGCCCTCAGGAATTACCGACAGGTCGCAGGAATTCTGTCCGCAGCATATGTATATGTGCTTTATGCTTTTAAAGTATTGCCTGAGAAGCTCGGTTTTTCCGTAGCCTGTTGCGCCGTAAATATAAACGCTCTGCCGGAGAATTTTTGCGGCGTCCAGCTTTTTGAAAGCCTGAACAGGCTTGACGTATACGCTCATTGTTAATCACCTCACGGTAAAGCTGTCCCGCTTGTCAAGGCAACGGGGCGATTATAGTTATTATGATTATACCATAGTCGCAAGACTATGGTATAATCGTCCGATACGCAGGGAGCAAATCTTTGATTTGCGTATCTGCGAGGACAATTGAGATAAGAATAATAAACGCTTTGCGTTTATTATACCATAACCGCCAGGTTATGGTATAATCGTCCGATACGCAGGGAGCAAATCTTTGATTTGCGTATCTGCGAGGAC
>JBJERI010000289.1:0-4990 GCA_051882195.1 Ruminiclostridium sp.
CGACCGCTTAACTGGAAAGCTCCTGCCGATTATGTCAAGGCTTTCTTGACTACCGACGAAGTTTTTTAAAAAATTTGTAACGCATCATTGACAAACCAACAGATGTTTTAAGCATAATTTCACGGAAAACCTTGACAAATTGCGTTTGTGGTGCTATACTAATGAAACATTAAATTTTTAAAGGTGGCAGACAATATGTTTAAGCGTTGGCATTATTCATCAACAACATTCATACTCGGAAATGAACTCTTGTCTGCTCACGGTCGTATTATCTGATAATGCGTTATATTGCATTCAAGGCGTGCATTTCTGTTTGAAGTGCACGCTTTTTATTTTTACATAAACAAAAGGAGGACGAAATGAAAGACAAAAAAGAAAGCAAAGTCCGCATATTTGCCAACAATGCCTATGCTGTAAAAACAGTGTGGCAGATAAGCAAAAGCCGTGTAATACATACCGCAATCGGCTCAATCGTTGGCTATGTGGAATGGATTTTTATGAGCATATTCTTCTTACGCTATGTTATCGGCGCAATCGAAAATGAAGCACCCGTTGAAAATATCCTTTTCTTCATCGGAATATGCTTTGTTATATTCCTTCTGCTTGCGATGTATGACAGCTATTCAAAAGCGGTGATTTATCCGTACACCGACAACAAAATCTACCGTACTCTCTACCGCAAGCTTTACGCAAAGGCAAGAAACGTTGAGCTTCGTTGCTTTGAGGACGCTGAATTTTACAACCGCTACACAATGGCTCTTGACGGCTCTGCACAGAAAATGACAGCCTCGGTTAACTATTTCTTTTCAGTTGTATTCGGAGTTGTTGCAGCAGCGGCGGCATTCTGGTCTATGTTTTCAATTGACCCGTACTCCGTTTTATTTGTAATTTCGCCAATCATAGGAAATTTCGTTTTCGGTGCTCTTATGAATAAAATCTGGGGCGGACGTTATGTTGATACGGTCAAGAACAACCGTATTGCAGAATATGTAAACCGTGTAATGCACCTTGCGGAGTACGCAAAGGAGATACGCTATTCAAGCATTCACGAGCTAATGATGAAACGCTACAATGACGCTATGGACGGTAACGCAAAGGTTGCCGACAAATATGGCAGAAAAGCTATCGCATACACCTGGGCGCAGAACGTCACTACTTTCGCACTCGTCTTTGAGGGAATTATGATTTATGCCGCATATAGAACCATAGTGTCAGAGACTATGGGCCTTGCGGAGCTTGCGATTATGTTTACAGCAATGTCAACCTCGTCGTGGATTTTAATCGGTCTTTTCAACAACTTCACAGAGGCGTTGAAGAACGGTCAGTTCCTTGAATACTTCCGCACCTTTATGGAATACGAAGAGAAAATCCCTGAAGACCAGGACGGAATTATACCTGAAAAAATACGCTCTATTGAGTTTAAAAACGTGTGCTTTGAATACAAGAAAAACGAGCCTGTTATCAATAATCTTTCCTTTAAGATTGAGGGCGATAAGGTATGTGCACTTGTCGGTCACAACGGCGCAGGTAAGTCCACTATCATAAAACTGTTGTTCAGACTTTACGACCCCACAAGCGGCGAAATTTTAGTCAACGGCATAAATATCAAGGAGTACAACCTAAAGGCATACCGTAAGCAGTTCTCCGCCGCATTCCAGGATTATAAAGTTATGGCGATGTCCGTAAAGGATAATGTGCTTATGGGTGAAAGTTTCGACAATCCCGATGAAACAGCAGAACGTGCACTGAAATGTGCAGGAATATGGGACAAGGTAAGCTCACTTTCAAACGGCATGAACACCATTATGACCAAAGAGTTTGACAATGACGGAGCAGTTCTTTCAGGCGGTGAACAACAAAAGATAGTTATTGCCCGTGCATTTGCACAACAGGCTTCTGTTAAGGTTTTTGACGAGCCGTCGTCCGCCCTTGACCCTATTGCCGAATACGATTTATACAAGGGAATTATGGACGAGAGCAAGGGACACATCACCCTGTTCATTTCACACCGTCTGTCCTCCGTCAAGGACGCAGACGAGGTGTTTATGCTTGAAAACGGCGCAGTTATTGAGCAGGGTACGCACCGTCAGCTTATGGATATGGGCGGAAAGTATTGCGAGATGTTTGCAAAGCAGGCGCAGAATTACCTTGCGGACGAAACTTACAGAGAGGGGGTTACAGCATGAAAAAGTTCAAGAAATTATTAGCTGACAACCTCTGGCTGTTTAAGATATGCTACAAAGCCGCACCGTCCTATATGATTTGCTACATAATCGAAGCAATACGAAACGAGGTTGTAGTATTCCTTGAATTTACCTTTGCGCTTAACTTCGTTCTGGAGTGTGCCGAGTTCGGAAAACCCTTTGAGGTGGCGGCAATCTTCCTTATAAGTCTGCTTGCCTTTGTAATGCTGGGACTGCTTTTCAATGCTTATGTTTTCCAGAAATTACAGCAGAAGTCACAGCCGAAAATCAAGCAGGCTATCAAGGAAATGATGTTCCGCAAGGCAAAGGAAATCGACCTTGAATGTTATGACAACCCCGAATTCTACAACGATTATGTGCTGTCCGTTTCCGAGGTTGATAATCAGGTAGGGCGAATTTACACTCTTATTACCAATCTCTGCACGGGACTTGTTTCAATCGTGCTGTCGGGTGCATTCTTTATCGGAAATGACCCTGTTTCCTTTATCTTTATCGCTATATCCTTCACAGCGTCCTTATGGTCGGGTAAAGCTCTCAACAAGCTGAATTTCAGAATCAGGAACGAGAAAAATCCCCACGAACGCAAGCTTGGCTATGTAAACCGTGTGTTTTATCTCAACGATTACGCAAAGGAAGTCCGCCTAAACACCAAGGTTTCGGACGAGCTGTTAAAGGATTTTGACGAAACAAACGGCGAAGTCCTTGCAATCGACAAGAAAAATGCGGGCAAACGCTTCGGCTTACAGCTTCTCAAGGATTACATCTGCAACAACTTCCTTATAGATGTTGTTTATATGGTTTATCTTGTGTACTCAGCGGCGGTGCTCCACAGAATTTCCTACAGTAATGTTGCGGTAATGCGTGGTACTGCTAACCGAATGAAAAACCGTATGAGACAGTTCTCGGACGTATTCCCGAAAATGGAAGAAATCAGTATGTATGTTCAGAAAATGAAGAATTTTCTTGACATCGAACCGAAAATCGTTAGCGCTGACAAAAAGCCTCTCCCCGAAAAACCGACGGAAATTGAACTTCGCAATGTAAGTTTCGGATACAACGAAAAGGACGGCTATATCCTGAACAATATCAGTATGAAAATCAATCCGTACAGCAAAATTGCTATTGTAGGCTATAATGGTGCAGGAAAAACCACGCTGATAAAGCTGATTATGAGACTTTATGACCCGAACGAGGGCGAAATTCTGCTTGACGGTGTTAATATCAAGGAATACGATGTGGAGGAATACCGCCGCAAGATAGGAACTGTATTCCAGGACTTCAAGATTTTTGCCGCAACGGTAAAGGAAAATGTACTGCTTGATTTTGCGGAAAACGGCAAGGATGAGGACGTTGTAAAATCTATAGAAAAGAGCGGCTTTGCCGAGCGTCTTGAAACGCTCTCTGACGGACTTGAAACAAATCTTACAACCGAGTTTGAGGAGGACGGCGTAAAGCTTTCGGGCGGTGAGGGACAAAAGCTTGCGGTTGCCCGTGTATTCTACAAGGACGTTAACCTTATCATCCTTGACGAGCCGAGCTCTGCACTTGACCCTATTGCCGAGTATCATCTCAATCATTCAATGCTGACAGCGGCGGAAAACAAGTCGGTTGTGTTCATCTCACACAGACTTTCAACAACAAGAATTGCCGACCGTATTTATATGCTTGAAAAGGGCAGGATTATCGAGGAAGGCAGTCACGCTGAACTGCTCGAACGCAAGGGCAAGTACGCTGAAATGTGGCGTGTTCAGGCGGGGCAGTATCTATAAAAATTTATGATGCAGTAGATGACGATATTAAAATAAGGAGCAGACAGTTAAAGTCTGCTCTTTATTTTGTTTCGAGAAAATTTGTCCCAAACATATTGACTTTGTCCCAATAATAGTATATAATAAATTCAAAGGAGGTTAATGAATATGAAAAAGCAGAATGTATTGAATTTAATTAAATATCATGTTGAAAGGAATGAAAACTCCTTTAGAAATGAAGCAATAAATATTGCTCGTTATTTTGATAGTATTGGTGATGACCAATTAGCAGAATATATCATGGGATTAATTGCAGAGTCAAATTTATATACTCCACAAAGCAGTGATTTCGAAAGTGAGTTTTTAAAACAAGTTGATGTACGAACAGTAGAGCCATTGAATTTGCCTTTGGACATTTCAGAGGATATAAAAGGTATTATTAATGCTGTAAATCATAATGTAGGGATAAATAAATTTTTATTTGAAGGATTGCCGGGAAGCGGAAAAACTGAAGCGGTTAAGCACGTCGCAAGATTACTGGATAGAACATTATTCTGCGTTGATTTTGATAACTTAATTGATAGCAAATTAGGCCAAACGAATAAAAATATTGCAAGTGTTTTTAACGAAATAAACTCTTTGCCCTACTCAAACAAAGTAGTTGTTTTATTCGATGAAATTGATGTAATTGCATTAGACAGAATTAACTCAAATGATGTGCGTGAAATGGGACGAGTAACATCAACTATTTTAAGGGAACTCGACCGTTTAACAGATTTAAACAAGGAAATTGTTATAATCGCAACCACAAATCTATTTAAGAATTTTGATAAGGCGTTGATAAGACGATTTGACGCAGTAATAAACTTCAACCGTTATAGCCAAGATGATTTAATTGAGGTTGCTGAATATTATTTTTCGTCTTTCGCAAAAAATTTCAAAGGTATCTCAAAAGATACCAGACTGTTTAAAAAGATATTAAAGTTAACTACTGAACTTCCTTATCCGGGAGAATTGAAAAATATCATTAAAACATCC
>JBJERI010000290.1:0-4926 GCA_051882195.1 Ruminiclostridium sp.
GGCCCGCTTGGCATTTTTCCCAGCCCCTACGGAAGAAAGCAGAGCCGTGACACAGGTACCAATGTTTTGTCCCATTATGATGGGAATTGCTGTGGCAAAAGAGACGGATCCCGTAGCGCAGAGTGCCTGCAAAATTCCTACTGATGCCGATGAACTCTGGATTACAGCAGTGAGCAGTGCCCCTACAATCATTCCGAGAAATGGATTGGAGAACATGGTGAGTATGCCCGTAAATTCGGGCACATCTGCCAGCGGCTCAACCGCATTTGACATTGTGGTCATACCGTACATCAGCACGGTAAAGCCAAGCAGAATAAGTCCGATGTCCTTGCGCTTGTCGTTTTTTGCCGCCATATACAATATAATTCCCACAACCGCAAGAATAGGCGCAAAGGAGGAGGGTTTAAGCAGCTGTACAATAATGCTGTCGCCCTCTATTCCCGAAAGGCTCAGTATCCACGAGGTAACGGTGGTACCGATATTTGCGCCCATAATGATACCCACAGCCTGATTTAGCTTCATTATGCCCGAGTTTACAAAGCCCACAACCATTACCGTTGTGGCAGAGGAGGACTGAATAACAGCCGTAACCGCCGCACCCAGCAATACCGCCATAATTTTCCTTGAGGTAAGCTTTTCCAGCACCTTTTCAAGAGTACCGCCCGAAAGCTTTTCCAGCCCGCCCCCCATTATGTTCATACCGAACAAAAACAGCACAAGACCGCCTATCATGGTAAGCACACCAAATAAATCCATAGCCTTCTCCTTAATTATACACTTTTTCTTTATCTTTTTCAATGATAACATACAAATGTAAAGTCACCATAGGGTTAATGTAAAATTTGTGTAAAATTTGAAAAAGCGTGGTTTTATGGGGGGTTATTCGACTTTTTGAAAGCTTTGCCCAGGGAAATGTGTAATAAATGTAAAAGGCTTTGTAAAATTTATTCGTCCTTGTTTCTGAACTGCTCCAGTACCTTTGTCAGCGCTTTGGGTACGGGAAGCCCTAACTTTGCGCTGTTTTCAAGGAGAGAAATTCCCTCGTTGGCAAGAAATACAAAGATAACCGCCGTTCGCAGCGTTGAGCCGCTGCCGATTATCTGCACGTCGATAATGTTGCCTAAAGCAACAATTGAGAGCAGCAGCACCTTTTTGCATATTCCCTTGAAGCCCACCGAGCTGGACAGCTCCTTGCTGAATATGGCGGCAATTACGCCGCTTATGTAATCCAGCACCACAAAGGCAATCAGGGCATAAAACATTCCGTCGATTGGCCCGAACAGAAATCCCACAATTGCTCCTGCTACAGCAGCAATTGTATCACATACATTTTTCATTTTTTGTTCCTCCGTAAAAATATTATAAGATATTTTCCATATCTTTATTAGAATATAACGCAGAAGCATAGTGAAAAACAATGAAAAATGCTTGCAAAGGTTGGAATTTTAATGTATAATAGCCTATGAAAAGAATGTGAAATGCAAAGGAAAAAACCGCAATGAGAATGAGAAAAAAGAAATATCTTGACGAAAGACTTGACGCTTGTGAAAAGGTTTCCCTTGGCTGGCTTCAGGATTACGCTTCGGAAATGAGAGGGGAAAATCCGCCGAAAATTCTTGATACAATGGAGGTTTTTGGCAACAATAATCCCGTTCATCTTGAAATAGGCTGCGGAAAGGGGCAGTTTGCGGACGAAATCGCAAGACGAAATCCCGATATAAATTTTATCGCCCTTGAACAGAACGCAAACGTAATTGTTTCCGCAATGGAACGCACTCTGAAAAACGGAACGCCCAATCTGCGCTACCTTATGGGAATGGCGGAGTATCTGGAAAAAATGTTCCCGTCCAAATCCGTTGAAAAAATTTACCTTAATTTCAGCTGTCCGTTCCCAAAAGGGACATACGCAAAGCACAGACTTACTCATAAGGTTTTTCTTGACATATACAAGAATATTCTTGTTGACGACGGCGTTATCGTTCAGAAAACGGACAATAAAATGCTGTTTGAGTTTTCACTTGACAGTTTCTCGGAAAACGGCTTTATGATAAGGAATGTCAGTCTTGATTTACATAACAGCAAAATTGAAGGGAATATTATTACCGAGTATGAAGAAAAATTCTCCTCACAGGGTTTTCCTATCTATTATGTTGAGGCTGTAAACAAAAAATGGGGAGAAAAATAACAATATTTTGAAAATCTCTTTACTTTGCAGACAAAATGTTGTATAATTGGTTTATAAAATCTTTTTGGAAAGGAATTTCGTATGAATAAATTAGTGGCATTTTTAGGAATTGCGGCTCTTTCGGGAATCGGCTACTGCGTTGGCAGACAGCTTGTTAAAAAGAGCGAGGAAAAAAGCGGAGTTTATGTAAACACAAAGGAATCCACCGACAGCAAGTTCCACAGAGCAAGTATGTTTGCGGTTGGCGCTATAAAGACAGGTGCAGACAAGGTTGCCGAGGGTATCAGCGATATAATGAACAAGGATATGGTGAAAAAGGGCGAGGACACCATTGAGCAGGCAAAGGAAACCACCGAAACCGTTAAGGACAACGTTAAAAAGGAAATAGAAAACCTTAAGAATATGGTAGTTTCCATTAACGTTACACCTGGCGAGGCTCAGGAGGAAGGCTTTGAAGAGCCTGAAGCTGACCAGGAAATCCCCGAGGAATCGGAGAAGCCCGAGGAAAAGGCTGAGGAAGTAACCGCTCCAACAGAGGACAAGAAGCCCGAGGTTTCGGCTGACGATTATGACTTCACGGTAAGAAACGAGAAAAATTCCGTTCCCGACTTCACTTCCGATATAAACACAGCCTTTGGCTCGGTTTCAAATATCGGCTTTAACGCAACCGCAGAGCCCGAAGAGGATATTGCGGATTTTGAGGAAGAGGATTTTTCTTCTTCATACGAGTCGCTTTAATTCATAAAAACAAATCCTGCTGCACCGTGATAGTGCAGCAGGATTTTTTATCTCTTTTTTTCATATTTAACATTTACAATATAAATCCCCGCGCAGACAAGAAGCAAGGCAATTACCGCCTTGAAGCCAAGCTCCTGCTTGCCCTCGTCAAGCCACCATGAGGAAAGAATAACGCCGAAAACCGGGTTGAAAAAGCCGAAAATCGCCACCTTTGAAACGGGGTTGTGCTTTAAAAGAATTGCCCACAGGGAATAGGCAACGGCGGAAATAAAGGCAAGGTAGAGCAGTATCAGCACTGCGTTTACGGAAACCGTTCTTATTCTTCCTCCCAAAATCAGTCCCATTGCAGTCATAACAATTCCGCCTAAAATAAATTGATAGCCGCTGAGCATTACGGGATTGTGATTTTTTGAGTAAATCTTGATAAGGCAGGAGGAAACTGCGTAGGACATGGCGCTTAAAAACAGGCTGCCGCTTCCCAAAAGGCTTGGAGCGGTTTCAAGCTGTCCGCCGTTCAAAATGACAATAATTACTCCCGCAAAGCCTATTACACAGCCAAGCATTTTTTTAAGGTCGGCTTTTTCCTGCTTGAAAATGAAAATCGCCGCTATAATCACAAGAAAGGTGTTTGAGCCGTTTATAATTGACGCCTTAACGCCGCTGCAGTGAGCAAGCCCGATGTAAAAGAAAATGTACTGCAAAACCGTCTGGAAAAGGGAAAGCTTTGCAATTGAGGGGAGAGCCGCTTTTTCGGGCAAAAGGGGCTTGCGGTTAAGGATACTGCCTATTATTATAGTCAAAGCGCCTGCGATAATAAATCTGATTCCTGCAAAAAGTATTTGCGACCATGTTTCGCTTGTGGGAATTTCGAAAAGCTCATAGCCTATTTTAATGCAGGGGGACGCACTGCCCCACAGAAAGGTGCAGACTATTGCAAGGGCGCATACCACCCAAGTTTTTTGAAGAAAATCCGTTTTGTTCATTCTGTTTTGCGACCTTGTCTTATCTCAGCATTTTGAACATACCCGGTCCGTCCCAGCTGCAGGGTCTTTGCTCAAAGCCGTGCTTTTCGTAGAAATTCACCGCTTCCTTTGAGCTTATCAGTTCAAGGCTAACCGCCCAAGACGAGCCGATATGACTGCGGATATATTCTTCCGCATAAGCAAGCAGCTTTCCGCCCACGCCCTTGCTCTGATATTCGGGAATAACCGCAAAGTCCTTGATATAAAAGGACATTCCACCGTCGCCGATTACACGAAGCATTCCCACTGCTTTATCTCCGTCAAAAGCCACAAGCTTTGCAAAGGAATTGCTCAATGCGGCGGCAGCCTGTTCAGCACAGGGCGGTTCCCAGCCCACAGAGGTGTAAAGCCGGAGAAATAATTCGGGGGTCATTTTGTCCGTTTCAATGTTCATTTTTTATAGCTCCGTTCCGTAATTTTTAATAAAATCGGTATAAAATACCACCGCTCTTGCAAGGGCTTCAACGTTTATGTTTTCATTGACTGCGTGGGCTGAATTAAGCTGTTTTCCCGTGAACATCATAGGCACAAATCTCAGCACACAGTCGCAGATTTTGGTATAATGCCTTGCGTCCGTTCCTGCAAGCATAATATAGGGCACTCTTGGAATATCCCCAAAGGTTTCCTTTATCTGCTTATTGACATATTTATAAGCATAGCAGTCCATATCCGCAACGGGCGGCACATCAAAGCCTGTTATCATCTCCATATCAATGTCAAGCTTTCCTGCAATTTTCCCCAGCTTTTTGTAGGAGGGCTGAAGGGGTTCGTGTAGCATAAAGCGGCAGTTTGCGGTCATTGTGGCTTTTTCGGGAATAACGTTTGCTCCCTTGCTGCCCTCCGCCATTGTAAAAATGCAGGTGGTTTTCACCACAGCGCCCATAGGACCGCCTTTTTTGTGCATATAATATGGCGCAATGGGGGCGAAAAGCCACAGGTTGCCGTAAAGAAATCTGTGTCTGAAATGGCGCATATAGGGTG
>JBJERI010000291.1:0-4915 GCA_051882195.1 Ruminiclostridium sp.
GGTCACGGGGCATTATTTTAGTTGAAATTACCTTGCTTATTGCCTTTTCCAAATCGTCGTCAAAGTCGGTAATTCCCCATTTGTGCAAATTCAGATATACGCTTCCCATTCCCGGCGCTCCCGAACAAAAGCCGTTCATTGCAGAAGCGAGCGCAGAGGTATCACGATAATCACACCATGTTCCAAGCTTATCGCTGTACAGTGTTCGCTCTGTTTTAAAGGCGTTTTGTATTGCAAGGCGAAGCTTTTCCGAGGGGAAAAGACGGTATGCGCTTGCCAGCGCCAGTCCCACGCCCGCAATACCGTGCCCCAGTCCGCTTATGGGACGTTTTTTACCGAGAGTATCCCAAGTCGGTATTCCCTGCGGAGTATTCAGCGTTTGCAGTGAAATAATTCGGTCGCAAAGCGAAACCACATACTCTTTATAATGTGGAACGGCTTGCAATTCCTCGTTGGTGCAAAGAATATACAGCCAGCCCGATATACCCGAATAATAGTCAACAAGAGTTATTTTATCCGTTGGTATTCTGCTGAAAAGCCGTGCATCTTCAACAGCGCACTTTATATGCTTTTGCTGTCCAATACTCTTGCCGCTATAAGCGCTGCTTTTACTGTCCCGCCGATTCCTGTTGCTCCAAGCAACTCCGAAATGCCATTGATATTGTCCAACGAGCCAAGCCGTGATACAGCATCCGAAAGCTTATCCAAGAAATCACAGATAACCTGTTCCCCACGAACATCTCCCGTTGCGGCGTAATATTCCGCAGCAAAGGCTGCAATGCCGCCCTCGCCCATTCCGTATGTAAGGGAAAGATAGCCGAAATGACTGCCGTCGCTTATGTGGTCAAGCCAGCCCGCCTTTCCCGAGGGGCAAATAAGCCTTTGCTCCCAAATCCGATCAAACGCTTTTCCTGCCTCCTCTTTAATGGATAAAAGGGATTCCTTTCGGTCGGCTTTGAAAGAAGGAGCGTTCTGCAAAATATGAGCGCAGCGCAGGGATTGATGTATTATACCAAGCTCAAATTCACATTCCCTTTCGGTCAGATTTTCTATACGGCAACGGACATTTTCCTTGATTGACTTGCTGAAGTAATCACGGACAATCAATTTTTCGCCCGAGTAAAGGTTCTTGCTGTGGGCAATACAGTGAAAAATCGGAACATCTCCCCGAAGCAATGAGCCGATTTCCTCCTCTGCAACAGCGGACTGCTTTTCACTTTCCTGTTCACCTGCTGTATTGCCAAGCGCCGCTTTCAGTGACTTTATGCGTTCATCTCGGTAAGCTTCCGAGGAAAGCACCTTTACCGAATACAGCCCTTGAAGCAGCTTTGCATAGTCGTTTGTGTTTCGGAGCAGACAGCGGAAGCGGCACTCCGAAAACCGTTCAAGATATTGCAGGAGAATTGTTTTTTTCTCAATACAGCGGCGGTATATAGCCCGAAAACCCTTATCAAAAAAGGACAAATAGCCACGCACATCAACCCTTTCGCCGTCAATCAACGGGAGAATCGAATTTTCGTCCTTGCAGAGAAGAGGCGAAAGCTCTCGGTTATTGCTCATTTTCGGGAGAACTCCGCTATAAAAAACAGACCGGTTGAAATCCCTTTGAAACAGGTTGGAAATATCGCTGTCAATCCCATTTGGAACACCAAGAAAGGTTTCCAAATCAACTATTGCGGGAAAATCGCCCTTTGCCAGTATGTTTTCACAATGAAAATCGGTGCTGCCAAAGGTCTGAAACAAAGCGCATATGAAAACGTATTTACTGCTTTTATTATACAACACAAACCGCAACAGAACCGCAACAGAACCGCAAAAATAAAAGCAATTTCCTCGTGAAACTGCACAATTTATTTCGTCAGCCTGCGCAATTCTTGAACGAAGCTTGCCATTTATGCTCACCGATGCGGTACAGAGCTTTCCGATTCACAGGTAGAAGCCCTGCTCTATTCCAGCGAGGGTTGGTTTTCCGCAGTATATCTGAACCTACGAACGCTCTCCGAGCGTGGTGCGCTGCCTGACCGCAACTCCGGCATCTATTCCATGTTCACCGCTGCCATGATTGACCCGCTTCCTGAGAGGCAGCAGGAGTTTCTGGCAGTTATGGGGCTTGCCGATGAGTATACCGTGGAAATGGCTCGCTTCGTCACAGGGGACGATAATGCAGAAAAGCAGCTTTTTGTATTGACCGAGCAAAACGCTTTTGTCAAATGTCTGTCCGACGGCGTGACTTTCCGATTTCACCACATGATGAAGGAATGTGCCGAGGGCAGTTTCCGAATGCTGGAAAAGAAAAAGCAGTCCTTCTATTTGGAACGCTTCGGATTGTGGTACGAAAACAGCGGACAGTATCTGCACGCCATAGCAGTTTGTCGGCAGAGCGAAAATTACGACGCCCTGCTGCGCATAATACAAAAAGACGCGGGTATTCTGCTCTCCTAGCTTGACCCGCAGATTGTTCTCGCCGATGTGGAAGCGTGTCCTGTTTGTGTGCTGAAAGAGCATCCGCTGTCAATTTTAGTGCTGATGCGCTGTATGTTCTACTGGCGGCTGATTCCCAAAATGATGGAAATGAAAGCCCTTTTGTTGGCAGCTATTGAGGAGCACCCGAAGATGTCCGCAAAGGAGCGCGGCGACCTGCTGGGTGAAAGCGACCTTATCATGAGCTTCCTGTGCTATAACGACATCAGCGCCATGAGCCGTCTGCACCGCAGCGCCAGTGCGTAGATGTCACGGCCTGCAATAAGCATTCACAAAAGCGGCGGATGGACCTTTGGCTCGCCCTCAGTCCTGATGATGTTTTACCGCGCTCAGGGTGAACTGCAAAGCGAGCTTGCAGAGATGGACGAGTGTATGCCCCACTATTATAAAATTACAAACGGTCATGGGCAAGGCGCAGAAAAAATCATGCGGGCAGAGGCAGCATTTCAGCAGGGTCGCTTCACGGACGCGCACATCGAATTGGAAAGCGTTTATGCTCAAATTGAGGGAAACGGTCAGGAGAATATGGCGCTTTGCTGTGACTTCCTCGCATGGCGGCTTTCACGGTATACAGATGTAGAGCAGCGATGTTCTTTTGAGGAACGCCGTGTGAAGCTGCTGCCACAGATAATTCAATGTGATATCGTTACGCAGATCATTGAATTAGGTGAGGCGGCAAAGAAGCGAAAAGCGGCAAACACCCGCCCGGCTGTGTTCGATGTGCTTACACAGCGGGAATATGAAATCGTAGAGCTGATGGCGCAGCGGTTTTCTAACCGTGAGATCGCAGAAAGGCTGTTTCTCTCTGAGGGCAGCGTCAAGCAGTATGTGAATCAGATCTATTCTAAGCTTCATATTGAGGGCGACACCCGAACCAAGAGAAAGCGGCTTGCCGAGCTTGCCTTACAAAAAACCTAACCTTTGGTTAATAGTTATTTCATAAAATCCACTGTACAATATTGTATAGTGGATTTTTTTGCTGCTTTTCAAAGGTTGGAAAAATAGCGGAGGAGAATGGCAAGGCGATGGCGGCTCAAACTGGGACGGCGAAGGGCATTAGAATTTTGAGGTGTACCTTAGTAGTTTGACGGTGCATAGTAAGGAGAGAAATAAGTGATGAATATTTTGAAAAAAACTTTTGCGATTTTGGCGGCAGCTTTTGCCTGCATGGGCTTGTCGGCTTGCAGCGCCGACAACGGCGATTCGGACTCCGACATTGTTGGAAACGATTGGCGTGTGACAGGCGTTGTGCGTGACGGGGGCACAATCACCCGTAACGGAGTGGACACCAAGGTGCTGGTGTGCGTCCTCACAGAGGGTGCTGCTTTCTATTATGATACCGAGGACCAAATGCTGTTTGACAGTGTGTTCTATCCGACTGACCTTGCGGAAAAGGTTGCCCTTTCGGGCGATGTGTGGGGTATGTACAAGAGCATTGACTTCGCCGATTTGAACGGCGACGGTAACAGCGATGTTACCATGAAGTTTGATGACAGCGGAAGTGAACTGACAGTAGAATGGCTTTGGAATGCGCAGGAACTGAAGTTTGTATGCCAATCAGAGGAAACAACGCTGCCGAGCGCAGCAGAGAGCACCCATACCGATATCCTCTATGCAGTTTTCCATGCCGACAGCGTTAAAGAATACCCCATTGAATATACCGGCGAAAAGAAAACAGCCGAGGAGTTGGCGCAGGAACTCAGCAAGCTCACCGGACTGGATTTTAACATAACAGCAAGCAAAACCGATGACGGCTGGGTTGTTGACTGGGCGGCGGATTCTACGCTGATTGCAGGGCTTGATAATCGTGAGCAGAAGGATGAATTCTTTTTCTTCGACTGTGATTCTCTGAACTGGTTCATGATGGATAGCCTTTGGCGCACCCTGACCGAAAATCTTAACGCCGAGAATATCTATTACACCATGGACGGCGGCAAGGAACTGACCTTTGAGGAACGGTATCCTGTAAACGAGTTCCCCTCGGATATTCCCTATATGGGTTCGGAATTCTATCTCGCCCATTCCGATGTGCGGGGCGATGATGAAAACTATTATGCCTGCACCAAGGGTCTGTGGAGATTGGACGGCGCGGCAGACACTGCCAGCATAGAGATGGACGGCTTAGGCGGATTTACCATGTATTATGCTGACGGGGCAGTGGAAGCTACCGGCTATCTTGAATGTGGTGATGAATTAAACAACGGCTGCCTTAGGTATTCCATGGTTTCTGCCACCATATCCGGCACTACCGTCGTTGTCAGTACCAGATGATCCCCATCATTTTTAACATCCACCGGGGTTTCGGAACGGGTCAGATACTCGTTGAAGATCAGCGGCTCATCCAGCGGAACAGACATTGGAAAGCAGCCAATGGCAGCATAGCAGCCCTGAGTATCGCTGCAATAGTAGCGGCCATCCAGATAGGCCTCACAGT
>JBJERI010000292.1:0-4884 GCA_051882195.1 Ruminiclostridium sp.
GATTGGACGTATTCTACCCGCCGTCTTTATCCATAGAACAATCGGTTATTAGTATAAAAGACTGCACGTTTATCAGCGTGCAGCCTTTGCTTTATTCGGTAATAACGCTTACAGCGGTAGTTTCCTCAAAGGAGGTATCTTGTGGAGCAATAAGTATTTCCTCGGTAATAATCTCGCTGTTTTCGTCAAGAGGGATTGTGAGATTGCCGATTTTAACAAAGGAAATACGGTCGGTGTTAACGGGAGCTTTAAGAGTAATGCCGAATTGGGCTGTTTTCCCGTCGCTGCTGCCAAAGCCGCTGCTGTCGATATCTGTCAGTTCCGTTCCGTCATCAAGTATAATGGTGAAATCATAATTGAAAATATCCACATCTTCTTTATCAGTATATTCTGCATATATAGTAAAGGGACTTACAACTACTCTTTCTATGTATGCCTTTGTTCCGCTTTTGAAAACAGCTTCCTTGCCCACTTCTTTGAGGATTGTGTCATTTGCGTCAATGAAGTCAACATCAACTTCTAATGTTACATTGCACTCAACCGTCTGAGCCTCCCCAAAATTTACAATGCAACCGTTTTCATCAAATATTTTATTCCTTCTTTTGAGTTCTTTGAAATTAAAAGCGACAGTTTTTTCCTCTAATGTAATTCCATTAACGTTTATTGTGGAAATGTAAGAAAAAACGTTTCCGTTAATTTGGGGTTGACTGTGTTTTGCTGATACTCCCATTGATAATTCGGGGTCAATTCCAACCACGTTAAATTCCGGATAAATATTCCATACCTCATAATTTTTGTCCTCTTCGCCGAAATCGTAAGCGAAATCATCGTTAAAAATAACGTCATAAGCAATGCAAACCGAGGAGTTTGTTGCGGTAAAGCCTTTTACAAGCAAAGTGTATCCGTCCAGCTCATAGGTCTTGTTTATCAGTTTGCCGTGCTTTTCAAAATCGTAGTTGTAAAGCTCCTTTACCATATCGTTTTCGGGATTTTGCTGAATAATTTCCTCTTTTCGGTTAAAGAATTCCCCGAACAGCTTATTGAAATTCCAGCCGTAAGAAGCGCCCACTGCCGTAACTGCTCCGCAAAGAGCAACCGCCGCCGCACACAGGGCTATAATAACCTTTTTAAAGCTTTTTCCTTTTTTGTTTTCCATTTGTTCCGCCTTTCCGAGCACTCCGCAGAGCAGCTCTTCATCGCTCCTTACGGGGGTAATTTTACGGAAAACGGCGTTGTATTCATTTTTCATTGTACCCCTCCTTCAAGAGCAGTTCCTTAAGCAGCTTACGGGCTCGGGCAAGCCTTGTGGTAACGGCGGAAACGCTGATTCCCATAATGGAGGAAATTTCCTTTGTGCTGTAATCCTCGTAGTAGTAAAGATACAGCGCTCCGCCGTATTTTGGAGGCAATGCCTTTATGCTGTGGAGCAGAGCCGATTCCTCCTTGCTTTCACAGGGAATGTCCTCGGAAAGCTCCGCTCTTTTCGTAAGCCAGCTTGATTTAAGCAGGTTTTTGGAAAGATTGACCGTTACCCGAAGCAGCCAGGCCTTTACGTTTTCATCAGCCGCAAAGCTTTGCTCCGAGCGGTACAGCCGCAGAAATGCCTCCTGACATATATCCTCGGCGTCCTCACGATTTTTCACATAGCTGTACCCAAGCCGAAACACTGTTCCGTGAAACAGCCTTATGTATTCCGCAAGCTCCTTTTCGGTCATTTTTCCACCTCCTGCTTTATTTTCGGAAAGCGCTTTCTGAATATAAGACAACCGAGAGGGCTCAATTGTCACAGAATTTCAAAAAATTACCCCCGATTATTTTCGGGGGTAAGCTGTTTACTTGTTGTCCTTTTTCAGTAACATTCTCGCCATGTGAACGCCCATAATCGATGCCATCATAAGACCTCTTGTCCAGCCGCTTGAATCGCCAAGACAGTAAAGTCCGCCGATATTGGTGTTGAACTCCTTGTCCATTTTTACACGGTTGGAATAGAACTTTATCTCTGGGGAATAAAGCAGTGTTTCACGGCTTGCAAAGCCGGGTACTACGTTATCCACAGCCTGAATGAAGTTTATGATGTTGAGCATTGTCCTGTAAGGTATTGCCGAGGTAATATCTCCCGCAACTGCGTCGGGGAGAGTTGGACGCACGTTGGACTGTGAAAGCTCCTTGGGCCAAGTGCGTTTGCCGTCAAGAATATCGCCGTAGCGCTGTACAAGAATGTGACCGTTTGCAAGCATATTGTTCAGCTCGCCCACGCTTTTTGCGTATTCGATAGGCTGATTGAAAGGAACGCTGAAATTGTGTGAGCAGAGAATAGCAAGGTTGGTGTTGTCCGACTTGTATTCCTTGTAGCTGTGTCCGTTTACAACTGCAAGGTCGTTGTCGTAATTCTCCTGACTTACAAAGCCGCCGGGATTCTGACAGAAGGTGCGAACCTTGTTGCGGAAGGGCTGAGGATAGCCGATAAGCTTTGATTCGTAGAGGACTTTGTTTACCTCCTCCATAATCTCGTTTCTGACTTCAACACGGACGCCTACGTCAACGGTGCCGGGCTGATGCTCGATATGGTGTATCTCGCAGTTCTTTTCAAGCCATTCTGCGCCCTTTCTTCCTGCGGCAACGATGATATGCTCGCCGTAAATGGTTTGCTCGTCATCGCCGCTGCCTGCCTTTGCAACGGTAACGCCTGTGCATATATTGTCGTTTACAATAAGGTCCTTGCAGTCGTAGCCAAGCATAAGCTCAACTCCGTTGTCACGGAGATAATTTTCAATGCGGAGGTAAAGCTGCTGCGCCATTTCCGTGCCAAGATGACGTATGGGGCAGTCAACCAGCTTTAAGCCCGACTGAATAGCCTTTCTGCGTATTTCCTTTTTCTTTTCGTCCTGTCCCAGTCCCTCAACGTGTGGATCTGCTCCAAATTCAAGGTAAATTCCGTCTGTGTAGTTGATAAGCTCCTGAGCGTAATCCTCGCCGATAAGCTCGGGCAGATTCCCCCCCACCTCGTAGCTCAAGGACAGCTTTCCGTCTGAAAATGCGCCTGCTCCCGAAAAGCCGCTTGTGATCATACAGTTTGGCTTGCAGTTCATACACTTTTTGGTTTTTATTTTAGGGCAGCTTCTTTTCTCAACGGAATTGCCCTTTTCAATGATGACAATTTTCTTCTTGCTGTTGTTTTTAAGCAGCTCAACGGCGGTGAAAATTCCCGCAGGACCTGCTCCCACAATAATTATATCATATTTTGACATTGACTGAAACTCCTTTCGTGCCATACAAATCCAACATAAATGATAACACTAAACAAATGCTTTGTCAACTTTATAATGCCATGAAAATTCCCAAATAAAAGGTACTTGCAAAATAAATCAATATGATGTATAATACAATGGTATAGATATAACCCCCCTACGGAAAAGGAACAGCTAATGAAAAAAACAGATAATATTATACAGATGCCTGCGCTTACGCTGCGCGGACTGGTTATTTTCCCCGGAATGATCCTTCATTTCGACGTGGGAAGAACAAGGTCTGTAAATGCGCTGAAAGCGGCTGTGGAGGGCGGCAGAGAAATTTTCCTTGTTGCTCAAAAGGACGCTTCGGTGTCAGACCCCGATATAAACGATATTTACACAACAGGCGTTGTGGCTGAAATAAGACAGATTCTCAAAACCCCCGACGGCACTACAAGAGTACTTGTTGAGGGGCTTTACAAGGCAAAATTCGAAGGAATAGTGCAGAACGAGGATTATTTTCTCTTTCAGATTTCCGAGATTACGGAAAAGCGCTCCGACAGAATAAGCCAAAGCGAGCAGGACGCACTTTGCAGAATGCTTACGGGTGTTTTCGGGGAGTACTGCAATCTTGCGCCAAAAATGGCGCCCGAGCTGGTTGAAAGCATTATGTCCGAAAAGGATATATACAGACTGTTTGACCAGATTGTGTTCAATGTATTCCTGAAGGTTGAGGACAAGCAAAGACTTCTTGAAATAAACGGCATAAAAAAGCGTGCCGAGGAGCTTATGTCCGTTCTTGCCAACGAAACAAAGATAATGCAGCTTGAAGTGCAGATTCACGATCAGGTAAGGGAATCCCTTGACAAGAATCAGCGTGATTACTACCTCCGTGAGCAGATGAGAGTAATTTCAAGACAGCTTGGCAACGAGGACGACCCTCAGGAAGAAGCCTATGAATATATGGACAAAATCGACGCCATTGGCTTTGACGAGGACGCCTCGGAAAAGCTGTTCAGAGAGGCTGAAAAGCTGCTTAAGGTTTCCCCCTCGTCACAGGAATATGGCGTTATCCGCACTTATCTTGATTCAATCCTTGAAATGCCTTGGAACATTTACACAAAGGACAAAACCGATTTAAGCAAGGCGCAAAAACAGCTTGACAAGGATCATTACGGACTTAAAAAGGTAAAGGAACGTATCCTTGAAACAATTGCGGTCCGTGCCCTTAACCCCGATATAAAGGGACAGATAATCTGTCTTGCAGGCCCTCCCGGAGTGGGCAAAACCTCTGTTGGCAAGTCAATTGCGGCTTCACTGGGCAGAAAGTATGCCCGTATTTCCCTTGGCGGTCTGCATGACGAGGCAGAAATAAGAGGACACAGAAAGACCTACATAGGCGCAATGCCGGGACGAATCGTCAATGCCTTAAAGCAGGCAAAATCAATGAATCCCGTTATTCTCCTTGACGAAATAGACAAAATGGGCAGCGACTACAAGGGCGACCCCAGCGCCGCAATGCTTGAAGTCCTTGACCCCGAGCAGAACACGACCTTTACCGACAACTATTTTGAAATACCAATCGACTTAAGCAAGGTGCTGTTTATCACTACCGCAAACAATACGGACACAATTCCTGCGCCCCTCCTTGACC
>JBJERI010000293.1:0-6622 GCA_051882195.1 Ruminiclostridium sp.
GTTGTATTTGTCCATAGGTTAATTGGTTATTAGTATTAATTATTCAAAGGGATATTTTATGCCCCAATCCTCACGGAGCTTATCCATAATTTTCATTACCGCCATTGTTTCGCTGTGGGGCATTTCAGCGCATTCCGTTTTATGCTCCCTTACCGCCTTTACAGCCGACATAAGCTCATACTCAAAGCCGTTTATCTGCAAAGGCGTTTCGTAAACCTCGCAGCGCCCCTCGTCAAGGGTTACCGCAATGCCCTCGCAGTTGTTGATGTTGATAAACTCAATACGCCCCTTTTCGCCGTAAAGCATTCCCCGCTTATCCGTGTTTGCCGCCATATTGCTGTGAAGAACGGCGGTTTTGCCGTCCTTCCACTTAATGATAATACTGTTCTGCAAATCCACTCCAAGGGAAGTTTTTACGCAGTCGGAAACAATGCTCTCAATGCCCTCGCTGCCGAAGCAGGTCAGGGCGAAATTTATGGGATAAACGCCTAAATCAAGCAGCGCTCCTCCTGCAAGCTCAGGCTTTGCAAGGCGCTCCTTGTCCTTTATCATATAGCCTAAATTTGCGGTAAGGCTGGTGATATTGCCGATTTTGCCGCTTGCAATAATTTCGTCCAGCTTGAAGCGCATAGGGAGAAACCTTGTCCAAAGGGCTTCGGTAATCATAAGTCCCTTGCTTTCGGCCAAGTCGAAAAGCTCCCGTGCCTGCTTTGCGTTTACCGTAAAGGGCTTTTCGCATATAACGTTTTTGCCGTGTTCAAGGCACAGCCTTGCGTGCACGTAATGGAAATTGTGGGGAGTTGCAACGTAAATCAGCTCTACGTTTTCGTCCTTTACAAGCTGCTCATAAGAGCCGTAAGCCTTTTCCGCCTGCCACCTCTGTGCAAAATCCCACGCACGTTCAACCGACCTTGCACCCACCGCATAAAGATTGGCGCATTCCGTTTTGTTAATGGCTTCCGCCATTTTGCAGGCAATATTTCCTGCACCTAAAAATCCTATATTCATTCTTTTCATACTTATATCTTTTATCTTTAGTAAAACAGCTGTTTCACAAATTGCAAAACAGCTGTTTTGGTTTATTTTATTTTGATGGTTCTGTTGGAGCAAATCTGATTCTAAGCTTTGGCAGCTTTGTGATTGTGGTGTAGTAATTTGTCAGCCAGTCAGCACCCTGTGACGGGTCGTTTTCACCGCTTGCGGGAGGAGCAAACAGCTTCAGCGTTAAATCACAGGCACAGTCAAGAGGCTTTTCATAGAAAGCGGACATAAGGTCGATCGTCTTTGCCTTTGGGGATTTGTAGAACCACTTGCCGTTGATTTCCATCATAAGATTTACGTCCTCATCAAAGGAAATTTCGCAGAATGTGGGGTTCTTGTCAAAATGAATAGGAATAGCGATTCCCTCTGCGTCCTCCGAGCCGCCCCAGCGAAGCTTGACGGGAAGCTCAATTTCCTCTCTTTGAATCATTTCGGGATAGAAATATTCATCGTGGATAATCTTCTTGTAGGTAGCCATTGCAGGCTGTTCAATACCAACGTCGGGGTTGTTGGGGTCTTCAATTTCAAGTCCCAGTCTGCCTCTGTCGCGGAACTGATAGAAGGTGAAGCCGCTGAACCAGTCCGCAGGCTCGTTTTTCAGCATATCGCAGAATTCCTTTATCATATCGCACTGCTCATAAGGTCCCGTAACGTCACCGTCGGCGTTGAATTCGCTCATTACCATTGGCTTTTTCTTGCCGCCGCAAATCTCTCTGTAACGGATAGCGCTTCTCTTTGTAAGCTCATAAACGTCCTTTACCGCAGAGCGTGAATGGGAATTTCCGCCCGGCTCAGCCACATCGTAAGGCCAGCCCCAATGGAGCGCCATATACTTGTCAACAGACCATATATCCGTTGCCTTTACCGCCTCGGCAAATTCCTTTTCCATTGTAATTTCCTTTTCGTCAAGGCTTTCAATGCCGCCGATACAAAGGATTGTGGAAACGTTTGGCGCTTCACGCTTGATTATGTTATGGAAACGAACATAGAAATCCGCAACCTCCTGATATGTTGCACGCTTGTTGAAGCTGAACCAGTTGCCTGTTGCCTCGTGGTTTATTCTCAGCTGCATACGTCCGAATGGGCGCAGTTCCTGTGCGATCTTGACAAGCATTTCATCGGTTACATGAGGGTCAACCGTAAGCGTAAGAATTACGTCCTGACCGTGGGCTCTTATTTCACGCATATAGCAGAAAGGCTCGCCCTCGGTATTGCCGCCGATACCGCCCTTATAGGTGAAATAATCGTCGTATGGATAATCCCACTGGAATGAAACGTTGGCGTCCTTCATTACCTCGGAAATTCTGCCCGGGAATTCCTTGTCCAATGGGTAATAGCAATACATAAGGCTGATTGCTCTGTGGGGTCTGCCCATTTTGTGCAGGATATAGTCCTGATTAACGTACTCGCCTCGCTCGCTTCCGTCCCCAAGGTCAACGGCGCACTTTGCAGGGCCCATGTGTAAGCCGTATAATTTGATATCGCTCATTTCTTCCTCCATAACTTTACTTTTCTGTTCGCAAAAACAGTAAATCAGTTGATATTTCTATTATAACATACTATGGAAACGATTTCAAGCACTTTACAAAAATTATTTTTTATATTATAATAAGATGATAACGCAAAAAGATAAAAAGAGGTATTTATGTTACAACAGGACAAAATCAGATTCGGATTTGAGTGACTTTGGTCAAGGCTTAACGAGCCGTAACGGGCTTGAAATTAAAATGGAAGAATAAACAGCTTAAGACCATAACACAAAAAGATAGAAGAGGTATTTATGTTACAATACGATGAATTAAGATTAGAATTTGAGGGACTCAGACCAAGACTTAAGGAGCTTGCACAGGCTCTTGACCTTGAAAAGCTGAAATCCACCGTTGCTGAGCTTGAAGAGCAGGCTGCACAGCCGGGCTTCTGGGACGATACGGAAATTTCGCAGAAAATTCTCCGCAAAACAGGCTCTATGAAATCAAAAATTGAGCAGTACAACCGACTTGCAGAAAGCTTTGACGACGTGCTGACAATGATTGAACTTGCCAACGAGGAAGAGGACGAGTCAATGCTCCCCGAAATTCAGGAGCTTGCGGACAAGACCAAAAAAGAGCTTGAGGAAATGAACCTTGTTACTCTCCTTTCGGGCGAGTACGACAACAAGAACGCAATCCTCACCTTCCACGCAGGGGCAGGCGGAACAGAGGCGCAGGATTGGGTTGAAATGCTTTACCGTATGTACAACCGCTGGGCTGAACGCCACAATATGAAGGTTTCCGTGCTGGATTACCTTGACGGCGAAGAAGCAGGCATAAAAAGCGCTTCAATCCTCATTGAGGGCGAAAACGCATACGGCTTCCTCAAGTCAGAAAACGGCGTTCACAGACTTGTCCGTGTATCCCCCTTTGACGCATCGGGCAGACGTCACACCAGCTTTGCCAGCCTTGAGGTTATGCCCGAAATGGACGAGGACGTAAACATTGACATTCGCCCCGAGGATATTGAAATGGAGGTTTACCGCTCCAGCGGCGCAGGCGGTCAGAAGGTAAACAAGACCAGCTCCGCAGTAAGACTTATACACAAGCCAACAGGCATTGTGTGCGCCTGCCAGACCCAGCGTTCACAGCTTCAGAACCGTGAATACGCCATGAGAATGCTTATGTCAAAGCTGGTTGAAATCAAGGAGCGTGAGCACCTTGACAAAATCTCCGACATCAAGGGCGAACAGCTTCAGATTGCTTGGGGCGCACAGATACGCTCTTATGTATTTATTCCCTACACTCTTGCAAAGGACCACCGCACAGGGTATGAAATGGGCAACATTCAGGCGGTAATGGACGGCGATATTGACGGCTTTATCAACGCTTACCTTAAGAGCAAGGCTATCGAGAAAACTGAAAATGCTTAATAAAAACGAAATTATTTCACTTACAATTGACGGAATAACCAACGAGGGCATGGGAATAGGCAGACATAAGGGGCTTGCCGTTTTCGTGCCTTTTACGGCTGTTGGCGACGTTGTAAAAGCGAAAATTCTAAAGGTTTCCAAAAACTGCGCTTACGGCAAAATCGAGGAAATTGAAGTTCCCTCCCCCGACAGAATACAGCCTGACTGCCCTGTTTTCGGGAAATGCGGCGGCTGTTCATTCCGCCATATCAGCTATGAAGCGGAAAAACGTGCAAAGGAAAGCTTTGTTTACGACGCTTTCACCCGAATCGGGCATATTAAAGCCGAATTTCTTCCCATAATCGACAATGAAAGCATTGACGGCTACCGCAACAAAGCTCAGTTCCCTGTTGGAAAGGACAAGGACGGAAAGGCGGTCTGCGGCTTTTTCAACAGCCATTCCCACCGCATAATACCTTGTACAGACTGCAAATTACAGCCGGTCATTTTCCGTGAAATTCTTGATACAATAATGGATTTTGTCCGTGAAAAAAGAATTTCCGTTTACGACGAGGAAAAGCACGAGGGAGTTTTGCGGCATATCTGCATCCGAAAAGGACATTATTCGGGTGAAATCAACGTTACCCTTGTTGCAAGGCGGAAAATCCCCGAATTGACCCCACTTGCAAAGCTTATTATGAGCAAATTCCCAACCGTAAAGGGAATTGTGCTGAACTTAAACAAGGACAAAACCAACGTTATTTTAGGCAATGAGGAAATTGTTCTTGAAGGACAGGCGGAAATTACCGATACAATGTGCGGAAACAAAATTACCATTTCTCCCAAGTCCTTTTATCAGGTAAACACTGCCTCCGCCGAAAGGCTTTACGGTGCGGCAAAGGATTTTGCCCAGCCAAAAGGCAAAACGCTCCTTGACCTTTACTGCGGCGCAGGCACAATAGGTCTTTCCATGGCTGATGAAGCAAAGGAAATTATCGGCGTGGAAATAGTGGAAAGCGCCGTTGAAAACGCGAGGCGCAACGCCACGCAGAACGGCATTGACAACATCAGCTTTATCTGCGGCGACGCAGGAAAGGCAACAACTACCCTTGTTGAACAGGGCAAAGAAGCTGAAGTTGTGGTGGTCGACCCGGCACGAAAGGGCTGCGATACAGTGACCCTTGACAATATCGTTAAGCTTGACCCCGAAAGAATCGTTATGGTTTCCTGCAATCCTGCCACAGCCGCAAGGGACTGTGCTTATCTTGAAAAAAATGGCTACAAGGTGAGAAAGGTGCAGGCGGTTGACCTTTTCAGCAGGACAAATCATGTGGAAACGGTATGTTTATTGTCCAAGCTATAAAATTTGAAACACTCCCATTTCGTTAGATTTAAGTGCTTTTTTACCACTTTATCTAACAAAATGAGAGCGTTTTACATATTAGCATAAATTTACTTTATTTCCCTAATATACATTTCAATGTTCCTGCCACTGATTTCTATGACTCCGTAGCAAGGCGGTTTTCCGTCGCGAGGATAATCAGCGCTGCCGGGATTCATAATGTAGATCCCGTTTTTCATTGAAATATCACGGACGTGAGTGTGTCCGTAAAGAGCAATGTCACAATCGTTGGCGGCAGCGTTTGCCGCAAGCAGCTCCGTTCCGTTCCACACACTATATCTGTGTCCGTGGGTGGCAAAAGCTTTGTGAATACCCATAGGAATGACCTGGGACGCCGACCAAAAGCCGTAGTCATTGTTGCCCTTCACATAGTAGAAATCCCTGCCCAGATTGAGATTCTGCACGTCCTCGTATTCGCTTTCGCCATCCCCAAGGTGAATGAACATATCAGCGTCCTGATTATTGCGGACAATGGTATCAAAGCATTCAAAATTGCCGTGAGTGTCTGATAAAACAATTATTTTCATATTACTCCTGATAAAAATTCCTGCAAGCATTTCACTTGCAGGAACTTTTTTACTTTTCGTCTTCTTTTTTCTTCGACTTTGCTCTCATTGCAAGAACTGCTGCCGCAACGCCTGCACTTACTCCTCCGATAGCCGCCATTGAGCTGATATCCGCAACGCCTGTGTGTGGGTTGCCATCGCCTACATCATCGAAATCAATGAAGTCAAACGGGGTATCGCCAAGGGCAACGCCTGTGTCTTCAATAATGATAATATCATCATCGATATCGTCCGGAACAGGCTTGCCGTCCGGATCGTCATCTCCCTCAAAGTCGTATGGGAATAAATCGGAATGAGATGGCTTCGGATCGGGCTTTGGATCGCTGTCATCATCGTCTGTGTCTGTGTCTGTATCTGTGTCTGTATCAGTATCCGTGTCTGTGTCTGTATCTGTGTCTGTATCAGTATCAGTATCCGTGTCTGTGTCTGTGTCAGTATCCGTGTCTGTATCTGTGTCTGTGTCAGTATCGGTATCAGTGTCTGTATCTGTGTCTGTGTCTGTATCAGTATCAGTATCCGTGTCTGTGTCTGTATCTGTGTCTGTATCAGTATCAGTATCCGTGTCTGTGTCTGTGTCAGTATCCGTGTCCGTGTCCGTGTCCGTATCTGTGTCTGTGTCAGTATCTGTGTCCGTATCAGTATCAGTATCGGCGTCTGTATCAGTGTCAGTATCGGTATCTGTATCCGTGTCGGTATCCGTGTCTGTGTCCGTATCTGTGTCGGTGTCAGTAT
>JBJERI010000293.1:6722-22450 GCA_051882195.1 Ruminiclostridium sp.
TCTGTATCCGTGTCGGTATCCGTGTCTGTGTCCGTATCTGTGTCGGTGTCAGTATCTGTGTCCGTATCAGTATCGGCGTCTGTATCAGTGTCAGTATCGGTATCTGTGTCGGTGTCAGTATCGGTATCTGTGTCGGTGTCAGTATCGGTATCTGTGTCTGTATCCGTGTCTGTATCCGTGTCTGTGTCAGTATCCGTGTCAGTGTCTGTATCTGTGTCAGTATCGGTATCTGTATCCGTGTCCGTGTCGGTATCCGTGTCCGTATCCGTGTCAGTGTCGGTATCAGTATCTGTATCCGTATCAGTATCGGTGCCTGTATCAGTATCTGTGTCGGTGTCAGAATCAGTATCCGTGTCAGAATCGGTGTCTGTATCCGTATCAGTATCCGTGTCTGTATCGGTATCGGTATCAGTATCCGCATCCGTGTCTGTGTCTGTATCCGTGTCGGTATCTGTATCGGTGTCAGTATCTGTATCCGTATCCGTGTCGGTATCCGTGTCCGTATCAGTATCCGTGTCAGTGTCAGTGTCTGTATCAGCATCAGTATCCGTGTCCGTGTCAGTGTCTGTATCAGCATCAGTATCCGTGTCTGTATCTGTGTCGGTATCAGTATCAGTATCTGTGTCAGTATCGGTGTCTGTATCAGTGTCAGTGTCAGTATCGGTGTCTGTATCAGTATCAGTATCTGTGTCGTTATCCGTGTCTGTGTCTAAATCTGTATCTATATCATCATCGCCCGGAATGTCAAGCTCTCCGCAGTCAGGTGCATAGTGTGTTTCGCCAGTGGTTGTTACATTTTTTGCAATCATATTACCGTCCAAATTTGCTCCGGCAGTGAAGCTTGCGCCTACCGCAAGGAACGTTCCGCTTATTTGTTTTGTTGTGCTTACAGAGCCTGTGTAAACACTGTCCTCTGCGCTGCTGTCATAGAAATTCCATATAATATTTGTGCCGTAATAAAGGCTGTCTTCGCTTGGTGTAAGCATACGGACAGAGCCCGATGTGTTCTGCACATTTACTCTGAAATCAAAGTTCTGGCTGAAATCGGTGTAGCCTGCAAGGTCAACGTTGATTACAAGCTTCTGGTTTGAGTTCTTGAAGCCGTAGCTTGAATCCATCTTATCCACAGTATCGTTGAACACAAGACCGTTGATGTTGAAGCCGTTCTGCATCACATTCAGGTCGCTGCCTGCGATGTTGACGTATGTAGTTCCCTCTGCAAGTACGTCAACAGAGCCGCTCATAGCCTGATAGTTGACATTGAGCACGGAATTACCCTCTGCGTCAACGGAGGTTTCCTGCTGAGCCAATGTCTGCGATACGGCAGTAAGCCTTGCAAATTCCTGATTAAGGTCGATGAAGCCGTCAACGTTGTCATAAACAACCTGCTTGATGCCGGGTTCAACCTTAACGCTGTTGCCTGTGTATATGTCCTTCAGATAGGTTTCAGCGCCGCTGATAATCTCGTATCTGTCAGGATTTACTATAAGCATATCCGCTCTGCAGTTAAGACTTCCAGTGTAGGAATCTGCCGCATAGAAGCAGGTCTTTCTGTCATCAGTGGTTCTTATTCCTATATCACCGTTTACAATTGCATTTGAGGCAGCAAAGTTACCCGTGTTGTGGGCAAGATTTGCCGTTTCAAGAGCAAATACATGGAATGAAGCCGCCGTTCCTAAAATGGAAGTGCCGTCCGAATTAAACTCCGATTCCGAAAAATCTCCGCTTACAACAGTATCGTCAGCAATGCTGTTGCTTGAATATGAGCTGGAGAAGGAGTAGGACAGCCCTGTTTCATAGGGAGAGTCCATTTCCGCCGTAATGGCATAGCTTCCGCCCTCGTATGCGGGGAATTGATTTTGTGAAACCGTAAAATGCGTTGCGATAAAACGTGAGAATACAATGTTGATGGCAAAAACAACTGCAAGTATTTTTCTGAGCAGCTTGCGTCTGTTATCCGTCATTTCCATAACGAGCCTCCATATTACCGTTAACCAATTTGTTTACAGTAACTAAATTACCACATTTTTTCATTCAGACCGCTGTTGCCGTCTGAGCATAATTACCTATTCTTAAGACCATTATAATGCGGTCGGGTTACAAGAGAGTTACAAAAGCCAAAATCTGTAACAAAATTTTAAAATAATTTTACATGAAGAAGAATTTTAAGAAAAACCCACAAAAAACCGCTCTATTCTTTGTAGCCTCTCAATACCATAATATGTTGACACAAGGGTTTAGTTGTTTTATAATAGTATTATAAACACTCGGAGGTGTACCATGTCAAACGGTTCCCTGCACAAGTCCTCTGAAAACGGCAGACAATGCGCCGCTGTTTTTGAAACAAAGGCGGCTGAACTGAAACGGTTTGTTTTCGGCGACCCTTATCTCGAAAAGGAAATAAACGCTTCGGCTAAGAACGCGCTTATCAAGAAGCGTGCAGTTTTTTTGTCCGTCTGCGACAAAAAAAGCAGAGCTGTTGTTTTATGCGGAACGGGAGCTGCTCTCGATGAAGCATGGAAAAACGCCTGTGCCAAGGCAAGAGAATACGTTGCCGAAAAATCCCTCCGTACCCTCTGGCTCAAGGCAGACGTTGTTACAAAAACAAGCGTTATTACAGTTGAACAGCTTAACGGACTTATTGCAGGTTCACTCAGAAACACCTTCGCTCACGGCGTTGCCTTTGATACGGATTTCGAAGCGGCATTGCTCAGCGAGCAGATAAGCACACGGAATTTCACCGATTTCAAGGAGCATAAATTTGACGAAAGACGGCTGAGAAATTTCTTCCGCAACCGAGGCGTAACGTCCTACGACGCACTTCCCGAGCAGGTAATACTGTTTTCCTGCACGGCATATTTTTCCGATGAAAACAAGGAGCTTTACAAGCTTTACCCCGAGGCTGAAAGCTACGGCAGACGGGTAATACATCAGCTTACAAAGCCTTTTATACAGGAAATAATCAGCACCTCCTCCGATTATCTCTGCAATATGCTGGAGGAAAACGGCAAATTCATATACGGCTACAAGCCCATTTATGATAGCAAAATCCCAAGCTACAACATTCTCCGCCATACGGGAGCATTGTGGACTCTGATTATGAATTATCACCTTACGGGCAGAAAGGAGCTTGCCGAAAGTATTGACAAGGCGGCTGATTTCCTTTTGCGGTCTGTCAAGGATTATGACGGCGATACTTCCTATGTTGTGGAGGAAAAAAACGGCGAAATCAAGCTTGGCGGCAACGGAATTGCAATAATCTCCCTTTCAACCTACCGTGAAATAATGAAAAGCGACAGGTTTGACGAGATAATCAGACGGCTTGCCAACGGTATTCTCACAATGCATGAGGCGGACGGCAGCTATTTCCATATACTTGACGCAGAAACCTTTGAACGGAAAGAGAAATACCGCACCGTATATTATGACGGAGAAGCAACCTTTGCTCTTTCGAGAGCCTACGACATAACCAAGGACGACAGGTATCTCAATGCCGCCTGCAAATCGGTGGACTATTTCATTGAAAACGGCTATCAGAAATACCGCGACCATTGGATTGCCTATGCAGTAAACGAAATTACAAAGTACAGACCCGAGGAGCGCTATTTCAATTTCGGGCTGAAAAACGTCAATGTAAACCTCAACAGGATTTACAATCAGAACACTACCTTCCACACCTACCTTGAGCTGCTTATGGCAGGCTTTGACCTTTACGAAAGGCTTAAGGCAAACAATATCAAGGCAGGCTATCTCACACAGTTCAATCTGAAATTTTTCATTGAAACAATATACAAGCGTGCAAATCATATGCTAAACGGCTATATGTTCCCTGAAATTGCAATGTATATGCAGACCCCCGAAAAATACACGGGCGCTTTCTGCGTAAGGCATGATGATTTCCGCATAAGGATCGACGATATACAGCATTTTGTAAGCGCATATTACAGCTTCCTTATGCATTTTGAAGAGCTTGAGGAATACAGAATGCAGTTCACTCAGCCAACTCAGCAGGATTCGGCGCAAGCTGACAAAACACAGATTATAGAGGATATGCTGCGTATTTTTGGCAGCCCCTCTGAAGGATAAGGATAATGGATAACATAAAAGTCTCGGTTATAGTTCCGATTTACAATTCAGAGCAGTATCTCCCAAGATGTCTTGACGCCATTGCCGCTCAGACCATTGACGGTTTAGAGGCAATACTGGTAAACGACGGCTCGGGAAAGCGCACCTCCGCAATAATCAGCGCATACTGCAAGAAATACCCCGACCTTTTCAGGGCGGTTTCCCTGCCCCATAAGGGTCCCGGAAACGCAAGAAACGAAGGAATGAAAATCGCAAGGGGCGAGTATATTGCTTTCTGCGACAGCGACGACACAATTCCGCCATATATGTACAAGGAGCTGTACGACGAGGCGGAGGCTTCAAGATGTCAGGTTGTTGTGGCGCAGAATAAGGTTGTGCTTCCCTCGGGCAAAAACGCTCTGGGACAGCGCTTCGTGTTTGAGGACAAAAAGCGTTACAGCGGCACGGATTTTCTTGTAAACTGCGTTGGAGTAAAGCACTCTCTCCGTATATGGAACAAGCTTTACAGGGCTGATTTTATAAAGCAGTTCAAATTCCCCGACGGCGAATTTGAGTACATTTCATGGACGCTGACCGTCTTTTCCTACGTCAGCAGCTTTTGCTATATTTCAAAGCCATACTATGAATACCGAATCAACAAGCACACCGTTTCCGCAGGTCACAGCGGAATTATCCTGCTTAAAAGAATCGGCGTAATCAAAAGCGCCATTGCCGCATCAAACCCCGAAATGAACGAGCTTATGAACTATGTTGCGGCAAAGCTGTTCAGATACTATTACGATACAAGTACGAAATACGCTCATTATTATATGGTAGCCCTTACGGAAATGCGGGATACTCTTAAGGAAAACCGCTTTGTAATGGGCGACAAGAACTTTATCCGCTACAACAGGCTTTATCTGAAATCCGACTTTTCCCCTATCCCCTTCCGTGTTTATTATGACGATTTCGGCAAGCGCAAGCAGTCGGTGGTTGTAAGGGACAATGTGCTTTCCTATCGTGAGCGTTTCCTTGTGAATATGTCAAGCGCAGTTTGCCTTTCCGAAAAAAACTGCGACATAAACGAAAACAAGTACATAAAGCACGCTTACGATAACGGCAGCTTTATTGTTGTAGGTCAGTATTTCAAGCTTAAATCCGTTATCGAAAACGGCGGTATTGCCGTAAGCAGCATTATAAGAGCAAACGCCAGCATTTCCAAGAAAACCCTTGACACAGTATTTTTCAGCTGGACCGACCCTCACAATATTTTCCCCGATGTTTACGGCGCTTCGGCAGGCAATAAAATCCTTAAGGATATAATGAAGGAATTTCTGTCAATTCTCGAAAAGGGACTTGACAGCTTCGCTATGCAGAAGGCCTTTAACAGAGTTGTTCTTCCCCTTGCGGGAAAAACGGGTGCTGATACGGTTGAGTTTCAGCCAAACTGCTTTGTTTATTCGCCCCTTGTTTTCCTGTACAATCTTGATACGGCGGACAACGTAAGCCAGCTTGCTCCCGACAGAATAAGCCCTGCAATTTACAAGAGCCACCGCTTTGTAAGCACCGCCGCACTGAACAAGCTCAGCGAGCTGCAAAGCCGCTGGCTGTGCGATTTCCTGCCGCCCTCGGAGCAGCTTGCGGAGAACGACCAGCAGACCGAAAGACAATACACCATAAGGCTTATTGGCTCACGTCAGCTTGCACAGATAACCGCAAACTGCGAAAACGTAGTTGCCGACCAGTCCATAATCGACATATCTCCTCTTACCGTTTTTACAAAGGGCATTGAGGACTATTCGGGCAAAAGCTTTGAAAACAGCTCCGTCCAGCACGATATTCGCAAGGATACCGAAAAGTACATAGCCGACAATATTACGGATTATCTTATGATAGATTTTTCCGAGGCGGCTGCAATGCCACTTTTAAGCTACAATCACACCGTTTATTCGGGCAGTCCCGATTTTCTCAAAACCACCTTTTTCTACAAGCTTTCGGACAACACAAAGCTTATTGCTCCTGATAATGAAAATGTGTGGAAGCCGCTGCTCAAAACCTTTGCGTCAAAAATAACCCAGTATTACAGCCCAGAAAAGATAATCGTCATCCGTTCAAGGATACCCGTTTATACCGCAAAGACCAACAAACTCCGCCTGCTTATGTGCAGCAAGGCGATAAACCGCACCATTAAGGCAATGGAGGATTTCTTTATTAAAGAGCTTTCCCCTGTGGTAATCGACCTTGCAGGAAATTATTTTGCGGATTCGGAGGGCTATGAAAAGCCGGGGGCAATGACCTTTGAGAAAGGCTTTTTCGAGGACTGCGCCAAGAAAACCCAGCTTATCCTTTCGGGCAGCAAGGGAAAGCTGTACTCAAAGCAGGACGACAGGCTGTGGATAAAGCGCTGCCTTTACTACCACGATTCCCTTAACCAAAATGAGCTTAATTATCTTTTGATGAGACCTGAGGATTTTGCAGCGGACTACATTCTTGCAAATACCTCAAAGACCTTTGTCTATGAAAACTCCTCCGACATTCTAAGGATAAAGGAGCTGCATTACAAGAACATAGGCGAGGTGCTTATCCGTCACGATTTCGGCGGAAACGATACCTTGAAAAATGCCCTGCTTATACTGAAATCCATTGCGGACGACAGCTTCTACGACAACGGAATGGACTATTCCCTTATGTTCCGCTATGAGTTCAGAATACTTGACGAGGTTTGCAGAAAAATAGAGCAGACTATGGTGAACAATCTCCTTGTTCAGAGCATTGTTATCACCAGAACAACTCTGCCCTTCTATTTTGACCTTATCCGCTCTTTTTACACTATGTCCGACCTTAACGCAATTAAGCAGGCACTTGCCAATTACTCAAAGGCAAACGCTCCTCTTGAGCTGGACGTATGGGGCTCGGATATTTCCTACCACTCGGTGGAATGCGGAACAAGGCTTGCCGTCAAGAACTACATCAATTACAGCAGCTTTGTATGGGCGTTTGACCAGCCTGTTGAAACGGAGCCGGGAATTTTCGCCTCCAACGTCAACTTCTGCGGCAGCAAAAAGCACCGCAATATAATGAGAATTTCCCTTGAAAGAAAGGCCGCCGCACTTATTGCCCACAGCCCGTCAAAATGGATTGTGGTTGATTTCCTCGATTTGATAGGCGAAATGGCTGAATACAAGGGACAATGCTTCCAGCTTTACGATTACATCAAGCTAAGCAGATTTTACACCTCCGTTAAAAACGACTGCAGCACCTTTTACCTTTATAAAGGTGATTACAAGGAAAAAATCAAGTCGGCAATGGATAAGCTTGTGGCTCTGCTGAAGAAAAAATACGGCGGCAACATTATCCTTAACTGCGTCAGTATCCGTGACAGATATTTTGACCTTGACGGCAAAATGAAGAAGTTTGATATTCCCCGTCAGCAATTGCAGGAATGGCAGAACTTTATTTCCGAATGGCAGGAGTATTTCGTCAAAGCAACAGACTGCTACGTTATCGACATCGGCAGATACTTTATTTCCGACGAAAGCTATCCCATTGGGGGCGCTTCCGTAAGCTCTTATGAGGAGCTTTACTACAAGAGCGTTTCCGTCTATATACAAATGATTGCCAAGCAGAAGCCTGCACAGAAAAACTACTCTGCACTCAGCGCCGTTACTCAGGCGAAGCTCACAATCGACCCGAGAAGAGCTGTACAGCCCTCGGAAGACGAATAAATTCAAGGCAGCCTGTAATTTTAGTCATACATTTTTGCCGAGGCAAAAAGTATTTCCGAAATTATCAGGCGCTGCCTTATTTTTGCAGAACTTGCAGCGTTTTGCTCTGTACATTGCAAAAAAAATAAAATAAATACATTGCATAAATGAAAGGAATGATTTTATGGGAAACACAGTTATCACAATAGCACGAGAATACGGCTCAGGCGGCAGAATTATCGGTAAAAAGCTTGCCGAGGAGCTTGAAATCAGCTTCTACGACAGCGAAATGATTATGCTTGTAGCAAAGAAAAGCGGCTATACCGAGGATTTTGTGAGAAAAGCGGCGGAGCAGGTAAGCATGAGCTTTCTGTACAGCCTTTATATGACAAGTCAGGAGCTTCCCGCTTCCGACCAGGTTTTCATTGCTACCTCAAACGTAATCAAGGAGCTTGCCGAAAAGGAAAGCTGCGTAATTGTTGGCAGATGCGCCGACTATGTGTTGAAGGATAACCCCGACGCACTGAAGGTATTTATCCACGCTCCTCTTGAAAAACGTATTGACAGAGTTAAAAATGAGTACAAGGAGCAGGCAAAGGACTACGCCGCTTACATTCAGAAAAAGGACAAGAACAGAGCCTCCTATTACAGCTATTTTGCCTACGGAAAATGGGGAAGAATACAGAACTACGACCTTTGCGTAAACTCTGCAATCGGAATTGAACAGTCCGTTGACGTTATTAAAAATTACCTCTCCCATTTCAAGGGAGGAAAGGACTAATGGCGCAAACCCCCGTCAGAGCGGAAAACAAAATGGGCGTAATGCCCGTAAATAAGCTGCTGCTTACAATGTCCCTGCCAATGATTTTATCAATGCTGGTGCAGGCGCTTTACAATATTGTTGACAGCATTTTCGTTTCATGGATAAATCAGGACGCCCTTACCGCAGTTTCGCTGGCATTTCCTATGCAGAATCTTATGATAGCGGTTGCAAGCGGTACAGGAGTGGGTATAAACTCAATGCTTTCAAAGGCACTCGGCGAAAAGGACTTTGACAAGGCGGACAAAATAGCAAGAAACGGCGTTTTTCTCAGCGCTTGCAGCTATGTTGTATTCCTTATAATCGGCTTGTTTTTCACAAATCTTTATTACTCCTCTCAGGCAAACGGATATCAGACGATTATTGATTACGGCAACGGATATTTACAGCCTGTGCTTATACTGTCTTTCGGATTGTTTGCTCAGATTACCTTTGAGCGACTGCTCCAGTCAACGGGCAAAACTATGTATACCATGTGCACCCAAGCAACAGGCGCTATAATCAACATTATACTTGACCCTATACTGATATTCGGCTGGCTTGGTATTCCTGCTATGGGAATTGCAGGCGCTGCTTACGCAACGGTTATCGGTCAGATTATTGCCGCATTGCTTGGTGCATTGTTCAACATAAAAAAGAACAACGAAATACACCTTGATTTCAGAAAATTCAGACCCTCGGGAGCAGCTATAAAACGCATTTATTCAGTCGGCATTCCGTCAATCATAATGATTTCCATTACTTCAATTATGAACTTCGGAATGAATATTATCCTAATAGGAATGAACGCCACCGCCGCAACGGTTTTAGGCGTGTATTTCAAGCTGCAAAGCTTTGTTTTTATGCCCGTTTTCGGACTTAACAACGGAATGATTCCCATTGTGTCCTACAACTACGGCGCACAGAAGAAAAAACGCATTATGCAGACCTTTAAGCTATCCGTCATGTACGCCGCAATAATTATGGCGGCAGGCACGCTTCTTTTCCACCTTATACCCGAAAAGCTGCTCACAATGTTCAATCCTACTCCCGAGCTTATTGAGCTTGGCGCTCCCGCTCTCCGCATAATCAGCTTAAGCTTTATTTTCGCCGCTTTCGGCATTATTTCCTCGGGAATGTTTCAAGCTCTCGGAAACGGCATTATGAGCCTTATAGTGTCGGTTATAAGGCAGCTTGTAGTAATTCTCCCCGTTGCCTATCTGCTGTCGCTGACAGACGATATAAACCTTGTGTGGCTGGCATATCCCATAGCTGAAAGCGTTTCGGTTGTGGTTAGTATTCTGTTTATGATAAGGATTTATAAAAAGGAAATAAAGGTTATACCCGATTGATAAACGAAAAATCCTCCGATACAAAAGTATCGGAGGTTTTCCTGTTATATTTCTTTAAGAAAAACTATTTCCAGCGGCTGCTCATATCCCTTGATATCAACCACAAATCCGCCGCCGTCTTTATAGCCAAGCTTCCTGTAAAAATGCTGTGCGGTTTCATCCGACTGGGTAGAGGTCATTACCATACCATACCCCAGCGACTTCATATCCCCTTCCCAATGCTCCATAAGCGCTTTGCCATAGCCCCTGCCCTGATAGCACGAGTCAACATAAAGCATTGTGCAGAACGGGGTGTTATCCCAGAAAAGATTGTATCTTAAAAGTCCCACGGGCTTGCCGTTTTCGGATAGAACATATCCTCTTTTGCTGCGAACCTTTTCATCAAATTCCGACTGTGGCAGATGCTTATCAAGGCTGTACCAGAAAGCCCTGTCATCAGCCTGCACATATCTTATCTCTGTCATTACAGTACCTTTGAAAGGAAGTCCTTAAGTCTTGGACTCTTTGGGTTTGAGAAAAATTCTTCGGGAGGAGCTTGTTCAACAACCTGTCCGTTGTCCATAAACAGCACTCTTGACGCAACCTCTCTTGCAAAGCCCATTTCATGAGTAACCACCACCATGGTCATTCCGTCCTCTGCAAGAGTTTTCATAAGGTCAAGAACCTCTCCTACCATTTCGGGGTCAAGAGCGGAGGTGGGCTCGTCGAAAAGCATTACGTCGGGCTTCATTGCAAGAGCTCTTACTATTGCGATACGCTGCTTCTGTCCGCCCGAAAGCATATTTGGATAGGAATCCGCCTTGTCTGCAAGTCCTACTCGTTCAAGCAGCTCCTTTGCCGTCTTCTCCGCCTCTTCCTTGGTCATCAGCTTAAGGGTAGTAGGCGCAAGTGTAATGTTTCTGAGTATTGTCATATGTGGGAAAAGGTTGAAGTGCTGGAACACCATGCCCATTTTTCTGCGGATAAGGTTAACGTTTGCCTTTGGGTCGGTAATGGATTCCCCCTCAACGGTTATTTCGCCGCCTGTGGGAGTTTCCATAAGGTTCAGGCAGCGGAGAAAGGTGCTTTTTCCCGAGCCGGACGGACCGATAATTACCACCTTTTCGCCTTTGTAAATATGCTCGTCAATGCCTTTAATAACATCTAAATCCCCAAAGGATTTTGTAAGTCCCTTAACGTCTATCACTCTTGCCGAACCTCCTTTCAAGCAGCTTTTGCAGCTTTGTCAGCACAAAAACAAGTATGAGGTAAAACGCCGCCGCAATAAGCAGAGGAGTAATTATATCGTAGGTTTTCGAGCCGATATACTGAGCCGCCTTTGTAATATCGGTAACGGCAATATAGCCCGCAATGGAGGTTTCCTTTACAAGAACGATGAACTCGTTGCCGAGAGCGGGAAGAATGTTCTTGATTGCCTGAGGCAGAATAATCAGCCGCATTGTCTGAACGCTGCTAAGACCCAGCGAGCGACCCGCTTCCATTTGTCCCTTGTCGATTGACTCAATGCCTGCACGGACAATTTCCGCAACATAAGCGCCCGAATTGATACCGAAGCAGACAATTGCCGCAAGCAAGGTGTTTGCGTCACGGTAGCAGAAAAATATTGCGTTTATCAAAAGCAGCTGTACAAGCACAGGAGTGCCTCTTATTACAAAAACGTACAGGTCGCATATTTTGGCAAGAAAGCCGATATGCTTTTTCCTGCTGCAAAGAAACTTGATTACGGCAATAAGAACACCGATAAGAAAGCCTAAAAGAACGGCAAAAAGGGAGATTATCAGCGTGTTTGAAATACCGCCGAGGTAATATTCATAGCGGTTATCCCTGATAAGCGCCTTGTCGATTGCGTTCCAGATTCCGAGAAAAAATTCTCCTACCCCAGAAAAAATGTCCAATGTTTTTCCTCCGTACAAATGAAGCGGACAGAGGCATAATGCCGCCGTCCGCCTTTGGTTGTTTATTCTGCGTCGCCTGTTGTGTGCTTAAGTGTAAATTCGTCAATCTTGCCGTCGGCAATAAGCTTTTCGAGAACCTTGTTTACCTTGTCTTCAAGCTCTGTGTTGCCCTTCTTGAATGCGATTGCGTACTTATCTGTGAATACTTCCTCGTCAAGGATTGTAAGGGTATCGTTTGCCTTAACCATTTCCTTTGCAGGAAGCTCGTCCATGATTATGCAGTCAACCTTGTTGTTCTTAAGGTCTTCTGCTGCCTGAATGTACTTTGTGTAACGGAGAGGCTCAAAGCCTAAATCGTCTGTTACATAGAAGTCAGCAACTGTGGACTGCTGAACTGCAACCTTTGTGCCGTCCTTGATGTCTGCGGGAGTGCTGATAATTCCTGCGTCCTTGAGAACAACTACCACCTGCTTTGAAGTAGCGTACTCAATTGAGAAGTCCATAACCTCCTTGCGCTCTTCGGTAATGGAAATGCCTGCAGCAGCAAAGTCAACCTTGCCCTGCTGAACTGCAAGAAGTGCGCCGTCAAAGTCCATCTGCTGAATTTCCAGCTCCATGCCAAGCTCGCTTGCGATTGCGTTTGCAATATCAACGTCGATACCAGCAACCTCGCTGCCGTCAATGTACTCATAGGGAGCAAAGCCCGGCTCTGTCGCCATAATAAGCTTGCCGCCTGCTGCGGAGCTGTCTGTTGTTCCGTTGTCGGCTGTGTTTCCGCCGCAGCCTGCCATCATTACACCGCAGGTTGCTGCTGCAAGCACGCCTGCTGCAATTCTTCTGAATTTCATTTTTTATTGTCCTTTCTCTTTATAAGTTATAAACTTTACCTCTTATTATATCTACTTTTTGCAATTTACGCAATAGCTTTTTTCAAATTTTGTCTATTTTACTGCAAAATTCCATATATTTTAGCGTTAATGTAAAAAATTGCATAAAAACACCTCCCATATTCTGAAACAGGGAGGTGCCGTTAATTCATTTTGCGCCGCTGTTTGCTCAGCCCTTTAACGCACGCTGACCAATGTCCTTGCGGAAATGGGCCTTTTCAAAGCTGATTTTTCCCACAGCCTCGTAAGCCTTATCAAGAGCCTCTTTGAGATTATCCCCAACGGCTGTAACGCCTAAAACTCTGCCTCCTGCCGTAAGGTATTTGCCGTCGGAAAGCTTTGTTCCTGCGTGATAAACGAATGCGTCAGCTTCGGTCTGTCCCTCTGGGTCAAAGCCTGTTATTTCCTTGCCTGTTTCGTACTTTTCGGGATAGCCGCCGCTTGCCATTACAACACATGCGCAGGACTTACTGCTCCACTTAATGTCAAGGCTGTCCAGCTTTTCGTCCCAGATTGCTTCCATAATGTCAACCAAGTCTGTTTCAAGAAGCGGTAAAACCACCTGTGTTTCGGGGTCGCCGAAACGGCAGTTGTACTCGATTACCTTTGCGCCCTTTGGGGTCAGCATAAGTCCGAAATACAGACAGCCCTTGAAGGGTCTGCCCTCTTTTTCCATTGCCTTGATTGTAGGCAGGAAAATTTTCTCCATACATTCAGCCTGATATTCCGCAGTGTAAAGGGGATTGGGTGCGATCGTACCCATACCGCCCGTGTTAAGTCCCTGGTCGTTGTCGTAAGCACGCTTGTGGTCCATTGAGCTTACCATAGGCTTAACCGTCTTTCCGTCTGTGAAAGCAAGCACTGTTACCTCAGGACCTGTAAGAAATTCTTCAACAACAATTTCATTTCCCGATTTGCCGAACTTATGGTCGAGAAGCATTGAGTTTACCGCAGCCTTTGCCTCGTCAAAATCCTTTGCGATGATTACGCCCTTTCCGAGAGCAAGTCCGTCGCACTTGATAACGGCGGGATAGCTGTTCTGTTCCTTTATGTACTCAATTGCCTTTTCAGCGTCGGTAAAGGTTTCATAGCCTGCTGTGGGTATGCCGTATTTCTTCATAAGCGCCTTGGAGAACACCTTACTGCCCTCTAAAATGGCCGCGTTTGCCCTTGGTCCAAAGGTCTTGAAGCCTGCCTCGTTAAGCTTATCGACCATACCCATTACCAGCGGATCGTCAGGAGCAACAAAAACATAATCGGGCTTTAACTCCTTTGCAAGAGCCACAACACCCTCAATGTCCGTCGCCTTGCAGTCAAAGCACTGCGCCAGTCTTGAAATGCCGCCGTTTCCGGGGGCTGCGTAAATTTTATCTACCTTGGGGGATTTGGCTAAAGCACGGATAATTGCGTGCTCACGTCCGCCTCCGCCTACAACAAGAATGTTCATTTATATTCTCCTTTTTGCTAATTCCTCTGCGTAAAGCTCCTCCGCCTTTAGCTGTCCCTTTGACTCCTTAAGGCAGAAAAACGAGTAAACAATATTGACAAGGGGAACGGAGGAAAGCACAATGACTGCCGCTTTCCTGTCCGATTTTGCGTATAAAGCAATGTGGCTTCTTATTAGCCCGTTGGTAAGCATTATGTTGCCCAACAGAAACGCTCCCAGTCCGAAAGTAGCAATAATCATTGCCACAACTGCTCCCAGTACGCCAAGGACAAAATTCATTCCAGCAGTTGCAATTGTGACGGCGGAAAGTGCGTCCTTATCCATACCGAAAATGCTTATTCCGATTGCGGACAGCATTGCTATTCCTATTGCGGAACAAATCACTCCTGCAATTGTGCCGCAAAGTCCCGATATAGTAAGCCGTCTGCCGCCGATAAGCTTTTTGGCTTTTTCGGTGTAGTACCTGTTGAATGACCAGTTATCGGAGGGGTAAACGTTCTGATAAACGAAAGCATACAAGCCTGCCAGCGAAGCTAAAATGCCTAATATATTCGCCAAAAATGACTGAACGCTGAACATTGCGGAAATACTCCATATATCAACGGACAGCAGACAGATTGTGATTATCATTACCCACTGACTTGAAAGCCGCACATTTTTGCAGTAATGCAGAATTATCATTACGATGAAAAACACAAGATTCATCACAGATACTCCTCCAAAATGTCATTGCGGAGCTTTTTAGGCAGTCTGTAAAGTGTCTGATGATAGCCTCTGTCGCACATATCCGCAACCACCTCGTATGGTACGCTGCCCGTAAGCTTTATTTCGTTCCACTTGCTTTTGTAGTTGTAGCTGCTTTCGTTAATGTCGCTGTGAAGCTGTCTTACGGTTTCATTGTAATCTGCGGGGGCTTTTACGCAAAGCACCGCCTTTTCCGTCCCGTCGGCGCAAACGGCGGCAAAAAGCTTGCCGCCTACTGTAAACCGCCTCCAGTTGCAGCTTTCAACAAAATCGGTTTCAACGCCCTTTTTGCTTGTGAGATATTCAAAAAGCTTTGGGTAAACTTCGCTGCATAAAGTCATTTTTTACCTTGCCTTTCTAAAGGTATCAGTGGTGGAACAGACGGATACCTGTAAACGCCATTGCAATATCGTACTTATTGCAGGTTTCTATAACGTTATCGTCACGGATTGAGCCGCCCGGCTGTGCGATATATTCAACGCCGCTCTTGTGAGCACGCTCGATATTGTCGCCGAATGGGAAGAATGCGTCTGAGCCGAGAGCAACGCCTTTCATTGTATCAAGCCAAGCACGCTTTTCCTCTCTTGTGAAAACAGCAGGCTTAACCTTGAAAATGTTTTCCCAAGCGCCGTCTGCAAGCACGTCCATATAGTCCTCGCCAATGTAAAGGTCGATTGCGTTGTCACGGTCTGCACGTCTGATTGTATCCACAAACTGAAGTCCCATTACCTGCGGTGACTGACGGAGATACCAGTTGTCAGCCTTTGTGCCTGCAAGACGTGTGCAGTGAATTCTCGACTGCTGACCGGCACCTATACCTATCGCCTGACCGTCC